>NZ_JARXHW010000001.1:0-238867 GCF_031127805.1 Thalassobacterium maritimum
CAGCTGCTAATGCTGAATACTGTCGCCGGGGATGCAAGTAGGAAGCTCATGAAGATTGCGTTGTACGTGAATCTTTAATTTAAAACACTACCTAGTCAGTTAAGTGCGCTACACACATTTTCTAAAGGCCACTCTTCGGAGTGGCCTTTTTTTTTGCTCTGGGATGATAGAGCGCATGCTCATCGACTAATCGCTGTGACTGCACCGAGGTGTAGATTTGAGTGGTCGAAATATCAGCATGGCCGAGCATTTCCTGAATCACACGTAAATCAGCTCCCCCTTCCAGCAGGTGTGTCGCAAAAGAATGCCGTAACAAGTGCGGCTTGATCGGCTTCTTAATGCCTGCCCGCTTTGCGTGCTCTTTAACTAGCACCCAGATCATTTTTCGCGAAATGGCTCGGCCCTGTTGACTCAAAAATACCTCACTCCCGGTGCGCGCTTTTACCAGATGCGGTCGCCCGCCCACCAAATAGTCTCGCACCGCCTGAACCGCCGCACTGCCAATAGGCGCGATGCGCTCCTTGGAGCCTTTACCAAACACCCGCACATAGCCTTCATCCAAATTGATGCTCTGCAACAATATCCCACACAACTCGGAAACGCGCAGGCCACTACTATAAAAAAGCTCCAAAATGGCACGGTCACGCAAACCATGCGGGCTCACAGCCGAGGGCGCATTCAGCAGGCGCTCGACTTCCTCCCGCGTCAGCACATCCGGTAAGTCACGCGAGAGCTTAGGCGAGCCAAGTAGTTCGGTCACATCATCCTTGCGCACATTCTCACGCACCAAGTGCTTCGCCAGCATCCGCAAGGCCGACAGCTTTCGCGCCTGACTACTACGCGCGAAACCGGCCCGACTCAAACTCGCTGTCCATGCCGCCACATCGGCAGACGCCACGTGCTGCCAATCCGCCACGCCCGCCTCTACCAAAAACTCGACACACTGCACTAGATCTCTCGTGTAGGCCGACAAGGTATTTGCCGAAAGTCCACGCTCCAACTCTAACCACGCCAAAAAGCTCTCAAGCGGTTCTGTGAAGGCGACGGGGATCTGATCTAAGAGGTCTTTACTCATGCGTAGGGGCCTCAGTGATGAAGACCGCATCGGTTCGGCTCTGAGCTTCGGCGGTCTTCACAAGTGAAGCCCCTACACGATCAACTTCAAAACATGTGCCTTGCAAGCTCATAGAGCTTGCTCACAATCGCCCTCATTCAATGAACACCACGGATACTCACGAGAACACCATTAAGCCCACCGATTTGCGTGGAATCCTGAAATACGTACCCATGTTTCGCGATCACGTTTTCGTGCTGGCGCTGGACGGCAGTCTAGTCGCGCATGAAAACTTCCAGAATGTGTTGCTCGACATCGCAGTGCTCCGCTCGCTCAACATCAAGGTGGTGCTCGTACATGGCATCGGCGAGCAACTCAAAGCGCTCGCCAGCCAAAAACACACCGCGATCAGCGACCCACATGGCGAGCTCAAGACCGACACCGCCACACTGGAGCTCGCAACTGAAGCCGCCGCCATCGTCAGCCTGCAAGTCATACAGGGGCTCACTCGCAATGGCCTGCGCTGCGCCACTTGCAACGGCGTAAGGAGTAAAGAGATTGGCATCGTCAAAGGCGTCGACCAACTTAACAGTGGCGCGGTCGACAAACTCGATGTGGTCTTATTTAACAAGCTATTGGATGCCGACACGATTCCCGTCATCACCCCGATCGCCTTCAGCCGCGACGGCACTCCGCTACGGATCAACTCCGACTTGCTGGCCTCCGAGCTCGCCTCCAAGCTCAGCGCCTCGAAGCTGATCTACATGACGACTCAAGAAGGGCTCAAAATCGACGAGAAGCCCTTGACGAATCTTCCGGTCGCCGATCTCGAAACGCTACTCGAAACCGCTGCCGAGAAAATTCCCGAGCGCCTACGCAGCAAGGTGCAACACGCCGTCAAGGCCATCAACGCCGGCACCCCACGGGCGCACATCCTCGACGGCCGCCTCTTCGGCGCACTGCTCAACGAGATATTCGACAAGGTGGGCATCGGCACCATGGTTTACAGCAACGAGTATCAATCCATTCGCCGTGCCGTCGAAGCCGACGCGCACTCGATCTTTAACATCACGCGCAACGGTGTTCGCTCCGAAAGCCTACGTGAACGCTCACTGGAGTCCATCGAAGCCTCCATCCACAGCTACCTAGTGTATGAAATCGACGGCAGCCTCGTCGGTTGCGTCAATTTAAAGAGCTACGACGGCGGCGACGTCATCGAAGTCGGCAGCGTTTATGTGCAGCCCTTCTACCAGAACAAAGGCGTAGGCCGCAAGATGGTCGAATTTGCCTGTGCCGAAGCCAAGGCACGTGGGGCCAAACGCGTGATCGCGATGACAACTCAAGCGAACCAGTTCTTTTCCAAGGTCTGCGCATTCACCGAAGGCGACCTGTCTGATCTCCCCGACGAACGGCGGGAGGATTACACAAAAAATGGCCGAAACTCCAAAGTGCTCTATCTCGATTTGTAGTTATTAGCCAAATACACTCAAATGGAACTCTATCATACAACAGACGCCGACGGCATATCTGAGCTGAATCCAAGTATCGATAAAATGCGCGAGCTGCTCGACAGTCTGGACGCACGCGATGCGGATGAAGCCGAGCATCCTGATGTGTCACTCATACACGATCACAGCGGATGGTCGCTTTCGGTCTATCCCAGCGGAGTTGTGACTTTTGAGAATCTCGACGAAGTGGATGACGCACCGCGCTTCATGAGTGGCATCACCCGAAATCAAGCTCTCGAAATGTGGCTAGAGCTCTCCCGCGGCAAGATCCAGCAAGTCAACAGCCGCCCATGGTTACGCGACGAAGCGTAAGGAGAAGGCGACAGTAACGACGGCTGAAACGCGTCGCTCCTACTAACGACTAAAGCGCATCGGTTCTGCTTCGGCGCTGTGGATTGTCCGCAGCTAAAGCAGCCACCGCAATCACGCCCGCTGCGATTGCCGCAAAGGCAAAGCCCGCTCGATAGGCGCCCAGATACAACTCCACCAAGCTAAACAGAAACGGCCCCACCGCACTCGACATCACGATCACCGTCATAAACAGCCCAGAGATCGCGCCTAAATGTTGCCGCCCAAAAAAGCGCGGATACACGATCGAAGACAAGCCCCCAAAACACCCGCCCGCAACACCTTGCCCCAGGATGTGCAGCCAACTAATCGACGGATAATCTCCCATTGCCAGCGCACAAAAACCAAGCATAGCCGACACCGCCATGACGCACAGCAGATACTTGATCCGCACAAAAGGCTGATCCGTGAGCCATGCGACAGCAAAGCCCGAAACCACGGCGACGATCGCAGCTGGCATAAACAGCCTTAGGATATAATCGGTCGACACCCCCAGCTCCTCTCCCACCGCAATGATATGAAAGGCATAGGCCGTGACCACTAAGCCGTTCAATCCAAACATTGCAGTGAACGCCCAAAAGGAAAAGGTGCGCCGCGCTTCCGCTAGCGTATAATCGCGGTAGATGACAGAATCTAGATTCTCTCGCTGCACTTTACCGACATAATCGCCATCCATTTCAAGTCCACACTCCTCTGGATTATCCCTAGCAAAAATCCAGAACAGCAGCGCCAATACACAAATCATAACTAAGCCCATCAGTTGCCAAGCACCCTGCCAGCCAAGTTGCCGAATCAAATATTCGAAGCCCATGGGCGCACCCGAGAATGCAAAGGAAACGACAGCCCCGCTCCAGGCAGTCACGACCCCACGCCGCCGATTAAACCACTTCCCCAGCATCGCGCGTGAAGACATGGTCACCATTCCTTGTCCCGTGAAGCGCAAGAGCGCAAAGCCGACCACCAGCACCAGGCCTGGTGCCAGCCAAGGTCGTGCATCCATCAAAGGCAAATAGCTCAACCAGCGCGAAAACAGCTCCATAAAACTCAAGCCCAGCAACACCACGCCCAAAGCCAGCACAGAATACACCAGCGAGCGCCGTGCACCGCAACGGTCGAAAAAGCGCCCCCCCGCACTGAGCCCGAATGCGCTCAACAAAGTGCCCAGCATATACGCCACACTCAACTGCATCGCACTCAATCCTAAGGCATCTGCTAAACGTGCAGTAAACACACTCACCCCTACGGTCTGCCCCGGCATACTCGCCGAAACTCCGAGCGTGGCAAATACTACGATCATCCAACCATAGAAGAATGGCCAACGTCGCGGTTGTAGCGGAAAGTCCGGTCCCCAAATTTTAGATTGTTTACCCATTTCAGAACACATTCTCTCAGACATAGCCGCACAAATCTGCTGTGTCGATAGACAGTTATATCGAATAATACTACAAATACCTTCGAACAATGGAATAAACAGTGCCCGCGTGACTTCTAATTCCCATGACTACAAAACTCACTCATTCACTCGATCTATCTCAGACCACTCCACGCAGCCCGCGCGCCACGCTAGCTGGCTTTGTGGTGGCTGCTCGCATGCTGGATAAATGCCGCGCCGTCATAGCCGGAACCGCCGACCAGTATCATTACAACTGCCCCTTGGATCAAATTTTCCTAGAATTCACTGGAATCGATGCAGATGCCTTCAAGGATTTTGTCGCGACCGACGCTGACGATGCCGCCGTGGCCGAATGGATCCAAGCCAACAGTAAATCGCTCACGGAAGAAGAAGTTGTAGTCTGGAACAACAGCCTGCGCTACAAGCGAATCAGTGAAATGCCCGCGAACTTGCAAGTATTCCTCGAAAACTACATCGCCGAAGTAGTGCCTGCTGATAAAATTGTTTATTACTGGTTCGACGTTTACGATATCGAAGAAGGCCGCATCTAACATAAATTTTCCAAGGTTATTAATCAACGGGAGCCATTTGGCTCCCGTTTTTTTGTCTACAGCCAAAGAATTCATCACACTATATAGTTGATTTACTGAAAGTTTACAAATAAGCACCTAGTTAATCATCATCGGGCAGGCTTTCATCAAGGATCATCCAACAGCCGTATAAGTAATCCAAGTAAACCAACTTTCACTTGAACTCATTCCTATGAAAAAATCACACGCTGCAATATCACTCTTAGCCATCACCGTATCTGCGACGTCAAGCGCTGCTGTTTTTGAAGGGCTCTCGACTCAATTCAACGCCATGATTTTCGGGAATTTCTACGGCATGGGAGGCGACACTGAAGGCCGACATTTCACATCTGGAAACGTTACCGTGAACGACGGCAGTAACTTATACACGGTGGCCGATGCCGTCGTGGCGCCCGACTTGCCCTATTCCCCCGGCAGGCACGACTTGATCATTGGCGGCAATTTCACCGGCAAGGCCTATGTGTTGACAGAAAGCGCCTACGTTGGGGGCAGTTTAGTCAATGGCGTTTCCACCGCAGAAATTCAAGTATACAACGGCGCCCCCTTATCAGGCTCTTATTACTCAAGTGGCACAGGCACTGTGACTACCAATGCAGGCCCCTTCGATATAGATTTAGCCACTGGACAAGCAGTCGCCAGCGGCAGCGGAGCCTCCTTTGATGCAATACTCACGGGCCTACGTGCCGACTCGCTGGCATTTTCACGCTTGGCAGATACTCCAGGCACTGTCGCGACCAACGATGGCTACGGCTCTGTCGGCATCACTTTTACCGGCGACCACGACATCTATGTTTACACCGTAAGCGAAGCCGACTGGGATGGACAAAAATATCGGACTATTACAGCGCCAGAGGACGCGACTGTCATCATCAACGTTGAAGGCAGTGAGATCGATTTATCCGGCACAATGAATGTCACTGGAACCGAACTGACCAACGTCATCATTAATTACCAAGAAGCGACTTCGATCGCGATGACCAGTATGGATCACAATGGGGCAATGCTGGCCGTGAATACCACCTCTTACGAACAAACAGCAGGCGGGCTCAACGGAGCCGCATTCATCGCAGGCGAAGTCGAGAAAAACGGAGGCGGAGAGTTTCATAATCACCTATTTACTGGCGACTTATCTGCAGTGCCCGAGCCGAGCTCCTATGCATTGCTAGTCGCAATGACCGCGGGTGCATTCGTCGCAGCGAGAAGACGACGCTAGAGCCCATGGCAGAAGCGCTGAAAAGCGCTAGGCTCGCGCGGCCGAGGCGCAACGCAGGCACAACGCATGCACAATTCAGCAGCTGACTTCATTTTCACAAACGAGTCCGCTACACAAAGGCGGCTTGCCGCGCGCTGACTGCCCAGTCGTAAATCGACTCATATTTAGCAGCCGAAGCATCCCAACTGTAATCGCCAGCCATGCCGTTTTGCTGCAACTGCCGGAACGCATCAGGTCGATCATAATAAGTGGCGCAGGCCCAGCCGATCGCATAATACAGCGCATCGGCAGTCGCCTGATTAAACACAAATCCAGTGCCAGTACCCTGCTCTTCGTCGAATGGCTCCACCGTATCAATCAGCCCACCCGTGGCACGAACCACTGGCACAGTGCCATAACGCATCGCGTATAACTGCCCCAAACCGCAGGGCTCAAAACGACTTGGCATGATGAAGCAATCCGCGCCCGCAATGGTCAAATGCGCGAGTTGATTATTGAAGCCGATATAGCTGCCGAAGCGGCCGGGGTGACGCTGCGTCAGTTGATCGAAACTGTGCTCCAAGTCCGGCTCCCCGGTGCCGAGCACCGCAATCTGTATCTGCATATCCGCCATTAAGCGGTCGCAACACGCAGCCAAGAGATCGAGCCCCTTCTGCCCCACGAGCCGAGAGACCACTGTAAACAGCGGCTTATCTGGATTCACTTCGAGACCATAGGCCACTTGTAACGCTGCCTTGACGGCTGCTTTGCCTGCCATATCGCTAGCCGAAAAATGCGCTGGAAGGTGAGGATCCGTCGTGGGATTCCACTCATCTAAGTCGACGCCGTTGAGCACACCTATCAGGTCGGAAGATCGAAAGCGCAGTAAAGCATTCAACCCGCAACCACCATCGGGCGTCTGCACCTCACGCGCGTAGGTCGGGCTGACTGTGGTAATTTTAGTTGCGTGGTAGAGGCCGCCCTTGAGCATATTGAGCTCCCCCATCGACTCCAAGCCATCGCTGCGAAAGACCGAGTTCGGCAAACCAGAAAACTGGAGCAAGCTGCGATGAAACCAGCCGTGATGTTGCAAATTATGAATGGTAAAGACCGAGGCCGCCCGCCCCATAGGACGCTCTGCTTCAGTGGTATTCATATAGACGGGCGTTAAAGCACAAGGCCAATCATGGCAATGCACCACGTCGGGAATCCAATCCATTTGCTCACAAAAATCAATCGCCGCACGACTCAGAAAAGCGAAGCGTTGCCCGTTGTCATCCTCATTCCCCGAGGGGCCGACGTAGACTGCAGGCCCACCGAAATACTGATTATGCTCAATAAAGTAACAAGGCAGTTCCGAACCCGGCAAAGTATGCTGCCAAATACGCCCATAAGCTTCGTGCCCGCCGAGTCGCACGATGAGCGGGCGCTCCAAGGCTTGCGCACCATCAAAATGCTCCATCTCCGCATAGCGCGGCATCAAGATACGCACATCATGCCCACGTGCAGCCAGCGACTTCGAGAGCGCAGCTACCACATCGGCCAAGCCGCCCACTTTCTTAAAAGGCGCCACCTCGGGAGCCAACATCAGGATACGCTGCCTTTCCATATCTACTAGCTCTTGGCTTCCGTATTCTCAGGCGCATTCCAATCTTCGTGCTCGTCTTCGAAATCCTGTAATTTAAAATTAAAAATCGGCAGCAGACAGATCAAGCCGACGCAGGTGAAGCCAAGAATCGCAAAACCAGTCACGTCGTGCACAGAGCCAATATCACCGATCAAAGGCAAGACCCAGTGCTCGTCGATCGCCTGCGAGCCATTATAGTAGGCCCACAAAGTTAAAAAGATGCTGCGGATCAGATTAGTCAGCACCGCAAAGATCATAGCGGCACAGACCAACAAAAACTTTTTCCAGAAACGATCCAAGAAGACAGCCGCCAGAAAAGAACCGGCAAATAAACAAGCCGTCAAAGAACGAATACCAGAGCAAGCCTCCTCAACCCCCACTTGCCCCTCGGGAAGGATGAGCACATTACCTTCACGCTCCAATTCGAAACCGAGGAAATCAAAAGAATGAAAGACAATGATCGTGACCTTGGTCAGCAAAAAGACGCGAATCTTAGTTTCTAAGACAGAGACCAGTGGCGCCGAAATCATCCAAATCAAAGCTGGAAAGATAAACAGTGCCGCTAGCGCCAGGCGCTGCTTCAGAGGCATCAGCTTCCCATCCACCCGTTGCTTGGTAAAAATAAAGACGCCACTCAAAGTCAGCCCCCCGAGGCTGGCTGCAATCGCCAACGATGCCGGATTCTGCGGTCCGGTGGCCGCACGCAGGAGCGCCCCAATCCCAAAGAGCAGCAAAGAGGCGCAAAAGGCCGCAATCGCAACCCACTCAAACAGAGAGCTAAGCCCACCACTTTTAGCAGGAGCTGGGGCAGGCTCCCCTGGCGCATGCCCCGAAAAGAGATAACTGCGCAGCACTGGCCAGCGATCATAGAGCACATAAGCCGAAAAAAGTGGCACCAGATAGCCAAAACTATAATCCTCGCGATTGGCCCACCAGAACAGTTGATCCCAAATCGTATACAAGGCAAAGCCAGCGATGAGGCAGGCCACTGCTATTTGCTCCGGCAAGAGATTTTTAAAGGTTTGGTTTTCGGTTTTCGTCGTCACGGGGATCAGGTGCTCACAATCGGAATAGAAGAAGTCAATCTAGGGCGAAGAGTTGTCACGCTTGCAGCCTATAGCAACCCAGAAAAGCGGATTTTCACTCCAGTGAGCGAGGCAAATGATTGTCACGAAATCGACACCACTTTGGCGTAAAAGTGTGGACAAGCTTGAGTTCTGGCTTCTCGATATTGCGCATTATGATGATTCGAGAAGTCCCGCAAAATTTTAAGCTCACCTACTCTCAAGAGGATATTGCCTACAGAGTCTATAAAATGGCGGGACAAATGCGACACTGGGTCAAAGATGCCCAGGTCAACGATGGGCAGCAAGTGCTCGCGATTTGCATCCTGCGTGGCGGCGTCTTTTTCTTTGCCGATCTACTCAAGCAAATCCCCTACACAGTCGAACCTTCTTTTTGCCGGGCGATGAGCTACTCCTCAGAGAGTAACACGCAAAGCGAAGAGTTCCGTCTGGTAGTCGAGCCCGCGGAGATGAAAGGACGCCACGTGCTCCTAGTCGACGACATCTGTGATAGTGGCAAAACACTCAAGCACCTGCACGCCTATGCTCTCGAAAATGGCGCAAAAATGGTCAAAACCGCAGTGCTCATCCACCGCAATCACGCAGCATCCGTCTACACCCCGGATTACATCGGCTTCGAATACACTGGCACCGAGTGGTTTGCGGGTTACGGCATGGAAGACAAAAACCACAATTCAAATTTCCCGGAAGTCTACACCATCCCCTGCCAATAGCTGCATGACGAAGGACAATGCACGGCGGTATGTCGCGACATCCAGTTAAAGGTAAAAAAGAGTGACATTAGTGCAATAGCGTTCACTATCCTTAGTCAGATAAGGATAAGCAATGCTAGGAATCACACAGTCTGCAGCACTCGTCGGCGTCGACGCGCACCTCGTACAGGTCGAGGTCAATACAGGCGAGGCAGGCGATCCTCGCTTCATCTTAGTCGGCCTCCCTGACACCGCCGTAAAAGAATCGCAAGATCGCGTCCTTTCCGCAATGGCCAACAGTGGCTTTCGCACACCCGCGACACGCACCACTATTAACCTCGCCCCTGGCGGCCTACGCAAGGAAGGGCCCGCCTACGACCTTCCCATCGCCCTCGCCATCCTCGTCTCTATGAAAAAGTGCGAAGATGCCGAACTGGACAACTTTCTGATCGCGGGCGAACTCAGCCTATCGGGCAAGACGCGCCCCGTTAAAGGCACCTTAGCCATGGCGATGCTGGCCAAACGCCTCGGCAAGCGTGGGCTGATCGTGCCCGCAGAATCAGCCGACGAAGCGGCCCTCGTGGACGGCGTCGCGATCTACCCCGTCGAAAGCCTCGACGAAGCGGTGCGCTTTCTCAATCACGAGCATATCATTAAGCCCCTCCCCACCAACCAGAGCAGCTTCTTTCAAACACCCCCCGAGAGCCAGCGTATCGACTTTGCAGAAGTCAAAGGCCAGCAAGCCGTGCGGCGCGCCGTCGAGATTGCCGTCAGTGGTGGACATAATCTGCTGATGATTGGCAGTCCGGGTTCGGGGAAGAGTATGATTGCCAAACGGATACCGACCATCATGCCGCAGCCGCAGATCGACGAGTTCCTCGAGATCCTCAGCATCCAGTCCGCCGCAGGCACCACACTTTCCAGCGACAACCGCTACTTCCAACGCCCCTTCCGCTCGCCCCATCACACTATCAGTGATGTCGGCCTACTTGGCGGTGGCTCCATTGTGAGCAACAAGAGATAACTGGAATTTACAAAAATAAACTGGAAATACGAGGCACTTTAAACTCATAGAACAGATTATTTAGGAAAATCATATAGCACACACCAAAGGAGCAATTTGAGAATGCCTGATCAAAACACTGAATTAATTTCTTTATTTTGGCCTGAAAATGACAACCAGACATATCTAGTTGCCGGATATGGGCATCTAATTAAAGCATCTAATCGGAGTTACGAGTATGACGTAATTGCTACCTTAATCCCGGCTAATCCACTTGAGAAAACTCCAGACTTTCGAGATGCCTACGACTACCAGAAACAGTCGCGACATAGAGTGCCGGTTCCCGACATGCTAAAGTTCCCACCTGGAACCTTCATCAAAAATGCAGAAGAAACCGAATGTCCTCCAAATTTTCGATTTCCAGAGGCCTCAGTCGATGTTGATCCCTCAGGAGTCATTTATCTCCAAAACGTCGCAAAAAACACATTCTCATACCATCCAGCTAAGCAACTGCACGACGAAAACTTCGCATTGATAACTGATGAAGTAAATAAAAGCAAACTGTATGCCCCATGTTGGAACATCATTTCCAGTTGCTTTGGCAGCTCGAGTATGCTGCTCAATGCAATCCTTCAAACTCCTGCCCAGTATACCCATACTGATTATAGTAGCCATTTCATCAATCTATTCACAGCCAAGTCCCAGATTGATCATCCGAAAAAAAGCATCCTTATTGAGTATGCCGACCGCCAAAGAACTAAATCGCATAAGGATATCGTTGAAATCTTTTTTGATCGTCGCACTCAGGAACAAATCATCGACTTGCGCAGAGCGATCATAGCTCAGTTCAATAAAACTCAAACACACCGCCCCAAAGCCAGAGTTTCCTTTAAGTTCCCTTGGGATAATGCTTTTAGCCTTCGGTATACTTATCGAACACTCGCAGACTATCGCGGCTACAAGCAAAGGCTGATTCAGAGATTTACTGAAATCTCATATACATCTCCTCACGAAGGCTACAAAGTTACTCGATTGGGTGAATCATCGATACCAACTGGCATAAACGAAGACGGAGAACCAAGTGGAGACAATCGGCACCAAAAAAAGAGAGGAAAGCGAGAATCAAGAGCGCCTAAACCAAATGCGACTTCATTCAACGTCGAAACATATGGTTGCGCAAAGCCTGCTCATGATCGATTCTCAATTGGCGTATCATCAGAAAATGAACGCCTTCCACCACCTGATTCAGACCCTCAAAATGATCCCAAAGAAGACGGCGAGACACAAAACTATGGAACAGCACCTGCGGAGTCCGATTCGGGCAAGAAATCATTAGGTCGAGGAAATTACAGCGCTGAAAACAACAATTCCTCCGTTAAGAAGTATCCAGTCGATTTCGAGGGGATCTACGAAGAACTTTTGCAACTACCTGATATTTCCGCAGTTCAATCGCCTAGTGCTTCCCCAATACGCGTGAACCAAACTCAAAGAGGAAACTCTTTTACGGACCCACATATTATCAGTGGCTCTGATCGGATCAAGTATCAGCGGCAGTTACACCAAGCGATCATTTCCTATAAAGGAACTACTGTGATACTACTGAATATAGAACGAGTTAACATAAACGACCGATTCTCATTTCCAGGAATTATCGCAAAAGGAGTCTCATCACAGAGATGCGAAAAAATCATCGATGAGATTAAAATGCATATGTGCAGATTGAAGAAATATCCTACAGTATATTTCGAACAGAATCCCGATCTAATACCTTTCAGCAAAAACCACAAAATTCCCCCTCCGCTCGATGAAGCAAATAGAGGCACGGCACGCAGTATCCATAGGGAGCTTAGAGCACTTCTATCTCCGAAAAAGAAACCCAGAAAATCAAAATAAGGCAGACAATACAATCTACTATCGGACCTACAGGCCTATTAGCCTCCAATTACGACTGACTTATTAATTTCTTCGGCAGAAGCTCTAGAGAGGGTACAAAATGCTGCCCGTTGCTCAGACATCTGCATCTGGGCAATTTTCTGAGAATACTTTTCCCTCAGTTTTTCCAATGCTTCCTGATTATTCTTAGACGCCATCATCACAGCCTGCCAAATTCAAAGATTTTTTCAAGTTCATAGTAAAGAGCCACATTAAGCTAATTCCGCAGGAATAATAAACAGGTAGGCCAACTCTTAAGACTCTTTTAGCCTATACAGCCGATTCGTATAATGCCATCATACGAAGCCTTTTGAGCCAAAGAAAGATAAAAACTCAGAAAATGATGCTCTGGGGGCCACAAAGCTGACGTTAATAATGTCGCTGGTTGGAGGGACAGGCTTCGGATATTGGTATAATCCGTGAAGCAGGAATTAGGCATAAGATCCCTTTGGGTGGAGAGCACGGCCCATTGCTGCAAAACAGGGGGCGACCAGAGGCGGGACGGTCGACCTTTGCCAGTGAAGAGGCGAGAGCCGAGTGGAGGTCTGCGGCAGCCGATGCGACGTTGACCGGAAGAGCGGCTAAGCACCTTTCATCGTATCGCGCATTCGCTTTATTAGCTGGGATGGCCCCGAAATCGAGACACCAATGTATGTTTCTGACTCCACCTCAATCTTATGACCTTCAATATCGACCTCAAAGAAGCTTAACTCTTGAGAACCCGCCAACGCCCATCAACCATTTTTCCATTAAGCTTTGATATAGCCGATCTCAATGATCTCCAAACTTCATTGTCATATTCGGCACCTACATTATGAGTAACTAGATCTTCCATTCTAATATCCTAAATCCTTTCCACCAGTTCAACCAGCTGATTCAATTATATCGTCCCAAGATTATTGCTCGGACAAAAAACTCTAGTATCTATCCCATTACGAGTTTCAATTCCATATGCAGAATTGCATTTGCCAAATCCTCGTGGCGAACCGTTAAACTAAAACTCTGGCTTGAAATTAGGATCAACCCAAACTGACTCAACCTGACCAGGCTTCAATTGAATAGAATCAGCATCAAATGGCTCTAATGCAGACAAGAATTCGGAAAATGAATTCGCTATCAACCGTCCCAGTGAACCTTCTTCATGCTCCCACAAGTATACGCGCAAATTACTTGAGGAAAGATAAAAAATGTTTCCCGACGGATCCTCCCAGGGCACCTCACTGCAAATTCGTAAGTCGTTGATTTTTGGTCATAAGGTTGGTCACGGCGTCAATTTTTCTTTGATTTCGTTGGACGAAGGCAGGTGCGGGTAAGTCCGGACGCGTGGTTTTCCAGATTTTGAGGACGGCTCCCCGCAGTAGAGCCAGGTTGGCGGCGGTGTTGCCGGTGCGACAGCGGCATTTGTCTTCGAGGAAGGTGGCGTCCCGGTGGTGGTGGTTTTTGTTTTCCACGTTCCAGCGCAGGCGTATCTGCCCCAGCACGGCTGCGGGAGGTTCCTTCTCCCGGCTGCTCAAGTAGATCCGGCTGCCCTTGGAGTTTTGGCCGGATTTCTTGTCGGTTGATTCGCGCTTGATCTCGGCGACCGATCGTATGCAAGGGAAGTTGACTTGCAGGGGACTGACGGGCATGAGCCGGATCGAGCGGGTGTCGATGCGTCCATGGCCGAGTTCTACCGGTGCGTGCAAAAAGGGGGAGCCGTATGGCTCAACCTCCGGGTGACTTCTTCGAGGGTGGTTTTCTGGTTGGCCTTGAGCTGGACGAGAACATCGCCGCCGCGCTCCTGCACGATCTCCCTGACCAGATTTTTGTTCGAGTAGAGGGCGTCGCCTTTGACCGTTTTGCCTTCGAGCGCTCCTTCGGGCAGAGCTTCCACGAGTTGCTTGGTCAGCTTCTGTTCCTGTCCGTTGCCGGGGGCGGCCTCTTGGGCGACGGGGCTGCCGTCGCGCGCATCGACCAGCGAAACGAGGGTGGCCAGATTGTTGCCGATGACTTTGCCGTCGATGGAAAGCAGTTCCGGCAAGGTTCCGTTCTTGCTTTGCGCTTGCAGCCAGCCGTTCAGGGCTTTCGCCAGTTCCGCAGGGTCGACCGAGGCGAGGACTGTGCGCCAGCAACCCTCGCCGGGCGGTGCCACCACGCGGGGCGCCGCGGGCTTGGAGCGGAATCCGAGGCTGCGCCTCTGCGCCGAAGTCAGATCCTGGCAAAAGCGGAAGATGTCGCTGACGGTCTTGGCTCCGCAGCACAGTGCGAGCACGGTGGTGGCGAGCATGGCGCCGAGCGGATACTCGCGCCCGCGGCGCGAGCGCGAGTCTTTGACCGTGCGCAGGGCCTTCGAGAGGCTCTCGGCTTGCTTGGCCTTGACCGGCATCGCGCCGGGGACACGGGCCTTCGGGTCTTCACCCGGCAGTAGGCGGCTGGGGTCGCGCAGGCGATCCAGCGCGTCGCGTGAGAGGGGTTTGAGCCAGAGGTTTTTGGGGTGCTCGTTGTCTTGGTAAAAGTCGCGACCGCTCACTCTCGCGTAGCCTGCGGTGCGTCCACAGTTAATCCATCCGGCCGCATTGTAGCAGGTGCCCTTGTAGCCCTCCGGATCGACGAAGGTCTCGGCCAGCAAAGGGCGTTTGCCATACCTGTCCTCCCAAGCTTGCGGCAGGGCTTTGACCGCCATGCCCAAGACACGGCTGGCCAGATTGGACGGACGCTTCGAGGGCAACAGCAGGAAGCGGTTGTTCTGAACCAGCCAGCTCAAGCGCTTCTGGCGCGTGCGCGCATCCCAACGCAGATACGCTTCGCGGCCCGCCAACTTTGGGGAGGCTGTCGTCCAGACGACCAGCGCCACCGCTTTGCCTTCGTGGCATACCACTTGGCACAGATGGCGCTTGCGCGCATCCGGACAGCCAAGGTAATGGTGCTTCTCCAGCAAAGCCACATACGTGTCCACATCTTCGTCGCGCCAAAGGCGCAGCTCAAGCCCGCGCAACGCTTCGTCGCTGAGCTCTCCGGTGATTGATTCGATACTCATCCATCAATAACATAGTCGCGTATCCCGGTTTGTCTAGCGTTTATTTTAAATCACTCTGTTTCAGGTTTTTAAATTTTTTCAAAAATGAGCCCTGCGGATCCTCCGCAATTGGAATCTCGTTTCTAGGAAACCCTTCTATCTTATCAGCAAAGCTAGGCACATTTCTAATCGGAATAAAACAATCAACACTAATCCGGACATTTCCATTGAACTGATTATCCTCAGGAACAGCTCCATCAAATTGTCGGACAAATTCTAGATATTCAGGAGGAAAAGAAGTCTGATACGATTTTTCTGCCTGCAAAAGGTCTTGATCTGTCGCAGTACTATATTTTCTTAACTTGAAATTCATCAATCAAATGATCCTCCGCCACAAATCGCTGCAGCACCTCCAGCATGCCCAGTCGATCTATGAATTCCTTTGATTATAAGCTCCATCGTGACGAGATTCAGTCCTCATCGGGACAAAATCAACTCCTTTTAGTTTGTTATCCTTCATGGCCGAATAAAACTCGGCAGAAACGATAATAGCCTTACTCGCCGAGGCACCACTTCCAAAATACTCCTGAGATTGTAAATAGTGCCTACTCCATCCCTTAAATGTCGAAGCCCCGGGAAAGTAACCTTTGTTTATAGGAAGGTATTTTTCACCTTCTTTAGGAAAACCAGTGAGTTCCAGTGGCGATGGCACTACCCCCCCAGACTTGAGTTGCACAACAGTCTTTAATATTTCCCCAGAATCATACTTCACCACGGGTTCACACTCAACACCAAGCGGCTTAAACACACTCTCCCATACTTCAGGAAGAACAAAGAAGACATCATAGATCCAATTAAGTTGGAGCAGATGATTCTTTTTCCAAACTGGTTCTGCTTTCATTTGGAAAGGAGCTTTCTGAAGTTTTCCAATTCCAGTTTTCGGATCATAGCAACTTAGATCATATGTCCTACCAAGGTACCCAAAATCATCATCTGGCATGGGATAACCGTGATGCCAACTTGCTCCCATACGCAACCAACCTGCACTATCCAGTTCTTTTTTAGTAAACTTCGTATCAGCTAAATCAACAGCCTCATACATCTCCACAAGAGATTCAATTTGCGGCCATTGACGGTCTGACTCATCAATCTCCAGAGTACTAATGATGGGACCTTCCTTGAAAGTTAGTCCCATTGCTTTAAGATCTTTAGCTAAATCTGATTTGGTGTTAAATGAAACACGATGCTGAATCTTCATAATTAGTTGCCCTCACTAAAGACGGTATAAAGAGGATGTCCGCGCACAGCTGTTACCTATGTCTTCGGACTTTACAAGATGGCAGGCTCCCGCCTACCCCACTTCGGACGCTTACACCAGAAGCGGGGTAGATCAGGGATGGTCGGCGAGCGGGGATGCGAGTGGACGACCTTTGCCAGTTGCGGCATTGATCCGAGGAGCGGCGAGATAACGACTTCTCCAAGTGACAAGCTAGTCAGTTGCGGTCTGTCTCGGGTGTCCAACCTGATTCTATACGTTCAATTAAGATCGTGTCATTCCAAACACCTCTAATTGGAAGCGAGCGCTGCTCTGGAGATAGCTTTCCGATCTTCCATTCTTTTTCACCGTCCCATAACCACCAAACTGAAACTTTTCTTGTTTGTGGATCGACCATACCAGTCCTAAAAACTGGAAACGATTTTTCTTCGGCCGGGACAACCTCATTCCCTACTATTTCGACGCCCCCGTGATTTACAGCAGCTTGCAAAGGAAAGAAATTCATGAATCGATACACACCTAAAAACAGCTCATCCTAGGATTCAAGCTTTGATGGATAAAGAGATTTAAAGACTCGGAGTAAAGCACCATACTGCTTATGCTTGTGCGTGTAATGTGCGTAAGCATAACCTTTGGAGGTCTTAATTTCTACAATGTCACCAATTTTAATTCTAGCCATAATCTATTTTTCTTCGAAGCTAGGATACCCTTTGGGCATACGGGACTAAGCTATACAGGATAGCCCAGCGCCATGCTAATTTTGTCATCAATCGTCTTATAACTTTGAAGGCCATATTCACCGATTGGCTCGCTGGCCCTAGCTACTTCATTCCCATGCTCGTCGAAAAGCTTTCCACGAAAATCTCTGAAGTAATGGTGCTCAAAAGTCTCATTTGATTCTATAGGTCTATTTTCCACATATTCAAAGTAGCCTTTAGACCAAGGAAGCTGATTGGTTGCCATCGGTTCAACCAAGAGATTTCGGCGATTCAAATCTGGAATTCTTGTTTTATCCGATGACGTTATATTATACATGTAGATCATTATCGTATCTTTAAAACCGCCAATATTAGATGCGGCATTTATGACTCGTCCGTATCGATATTGGTTTGGTTCCTGTTTCAGTTGAAACACGAATATATCCCCATTCTCTGCTTTCTTACGACCTTTGCGAAGTACATTTAAATTCATTGCTTATAATCCATTCGTTTGGAGCCATGACTCTCCCCATTCAACAGCTTCTTAATACCATTCGCGTTTAGGACTAATCGAATTGATCTTATTGTCAAAACTAGGGTTGCGATCAATAAGAGCCCTTTCAATTGATCTAGCCTGCCTACGTTTCTTACGAAGCACATTTAAATTCATCTCTAGAATCCATTCGACTGGAGCCATGACTCGCCCCAATTAACGGCTTCTTGATACCAATCACGCTTAGGACTGATTGAATTGATCTTATTCTCAAAACCTGGATTTCGGTTTATGAGAGCTTGTTCAATTGCTCTAGCCTGCCTTCGCGTCAATGGATCGCTTGTAATATTCTGAAGAACAAACCTGTCACCATGCTGCGCTTGTCTCTTAGCAATGTCCTTACTGATACCCGTATAAACGGGCTGACCATTTCTAAGTCCTAAGTATACCGAAGTATCTGCATTTCCTCTGAGCAAGGATGCTGGGACATTGTCCACATTCCTTGCTAGCGTGTTTGTGGCTTTAGAAAATTTAGTCAAACCAAAACCCACACCAGCAAACTTAGCTCCAGTTGCTGCTTGACCAACCCCAGGCAATGACGCTGCAAGATTTAATGCTGCATCCGCGTAATTACCTCGACCAGCACTAATTCCAGCATTAACAACATCAAATACATTTCCAACGACTGGAATTAATCCAAGAAAGCTAAGACCTGTTTGAACGGAGTCCAACGCACTGCTTAATCCAAGTCCAGTCGGGTCAACAAAAGACATGGGGTTCCCCCCCGCGTAAGCATACCAATTCCATGCTTCACGTGCTGGGTCGCTATTCACAAATCTACGCGTAGTCGGATTATAATATCTATTACGAAGGTAAACGAGCCCATTTTCATCCGTCTGATTACCGAAAAAGCCTGTCCAAAGGAACGGGGTATCATGTAACGCCCCTTCAAAGCCAGAGGTACGTTGCCGATAAGTATGTGCACCAAAGGGGGAATACTCGATGCGTTCGATTACTTGCGCTGCATCATTCGACAATGCAATCGTCGAACCAACGTTATCATAATGATAATACGTTGCAGATCCACTACCATCTACTTCATAGAGTAATCCAACTCCCCAAACATAACGCACAGTCTGACCATCCTTAGTTCGTTGAATCAATTTGCTAAGGCCAAGATTGTTCTCATTTACATAGCTAACACTACTACCATTACCACTAAGAGCCTTACGCTCACCTTCAGGGTCATAACTGTAACTAATACCATCAGCACTCTCCAATCGATTACGGGTATCGTAGTCATATGTTGCAAAAGTCCCATCAGGTAGCGGACCATAAGTCATATTACCATCGGCATCATGAGTCACACTCTGCCCCTCAAATGTCGCCAACTGGTTATCTTCATTGTACGTCATCGAGTTAACCACCGATGGCGCAGCAGAAGATTGCGACTGAGGTAATTGGTATATCCACTCTAATTCATCCGACGGGAAATAATTATTTTTATAGAGGGCGATAAGTTGGCCTGCCGCTGAAAACTCCTCGACGATCTGAGGGCGACCGGCGGCATCATATTGGATCTGGCGTTCAGTACCATTTGGGCGAACCAATCGATCCAAACGCCCATCAGCATGCCAATACAATTGCGTTATCCGTGGAGAGGAAACCGAATCAAGTTTATCGATCACTTGCTTTAGTCGGCCCGTCTTCCAGTACGTATATTCCACGTGCCCAACTCCAGACTCACTACCACCTGGATAGATGATTTTCGCAATATTACCACTGTCGTAATAACGATAACCGATACTGTTTCCGTTTACGTCGGTATATTCGACAACACGATTTAAAGCGTCATAATCACGTTGTATCGTATCCGCACCCTCCGAGATTTCCTCGATATTTCCATTACCATCATACTCTGAAAAATTAACCGTTTCGGTAACCGCACCATTACTATATGCGATGGAGCTCAAACGGCCAGAAGTAGGATCATAGGCATAGGACGCAGTTTGACCTGACGGCTCTGTTACTAGTAATGGCGCACCTCTATGAGTATAATTTGTAACATGTGCACGACTGTTATCCGCATCTAGAGGAGTTATGACATGCGTAGGGCGCCCCAAACCATCATAACGCATCTCGAAGACTTCGGCATGCTTGTTCTTATAGAAGCGGAGATTACCTGTTCTATCATATTCTTTCGTGACAGCTTCTAAATCCGCATCAGTAAACACCTCCTTCGGGTATCCATCAGTAACATCCCCAATTAGCATGTCAGAGACTGAGTACTCGTACTCATATTCTCTATTAGCAGCACTCCCAGGACGTATGGCTTCGATTAAACGGCCATCTCCATCGAATCCAAATGAACTAGAACGTGCGCCTGGACGGACGATCTGCTCTACTTCCTTGTTCTTGTAATAAACAGTCAGAGTTTCACGATTTTCTGCATCGTAGGACTGCGTAATCCAATCCCGTCCGTCTAAAACATATTCACCAATTTGATCATCACCTTCTGACGCAGTTTCATTACTCAAAAACTCATGCGTAAGCTTTTCCGTCGGAGAATAATCAAAGGTCTGCTTCACTCGTTGAGAATCATTATCCTGTGGCAGGATAATACTCTGAAGATTCCCCATATTATCATATTGCCGATCTTCAGTAGCCTCGTCAGCACCGCCTTGGTCATAAATAACCTGTGTAACCTGACGCCGTGCGTTATAGCTGTAATCAGTCTTCGTTCCATTGGGATCAACCAAATAGTCCAAGTCTCCACGTGAAGTGTATTGAAAATCGGTCTGATAACCCCCAGGAGCTTTAGTCCAATCTGGCTGACCATAGCTATCATACGCATTCTCTGTCGTCAAACCATCGTCATCAGTAACTTTCCACACATGTCCGACTCCGGCACCGCTAGCAACATACTCAAAAGCAGTCGTTCCTTCTTCATCAATGACAAATTCAGGACGGTTCTTATCAGAATTTACACCACTGCTAAAATAAACATAATCCGTCTCATTTCCGTCGGGATCAGTCACGAGATCCAGCCGATTATAACTGTCGTATTGATTGATCGTACTACCGCCCCCTAAAGGATAGTCGATTTGAATCAGATTATGATCATTATCATAGTAGTACTTTGTAGTTTCACCTTCAGCAGATATTTTCTGAACAATTCTATCCTGACCATCATAAACCCAAGTGCTCAGATTCCCTTCGGCATCGAGTTTACCAGTAGATCGCCCCCGTTCGTCATAAAAGTAGGTTGTAATCCCGCCCTCGGGATCCTCTTCGTAATTCTCGACACCAGTATAACTCAACTTCCATGTCTTACTCTGATCACCATGCAAATACTGTTCTACAACTCGCCCAAGCTCGTCGTATACGTTCTGAGTTATTGTCTCATCATCATGATTGCGCATACGCACGATACGATGCTCTGAAGCTACTGTAGCAGAAGGATCTCCAGCCACTTCATAATCAAAGTAGAAGTACTTACCTTCTGGGTCAGTTATACGGTCAAGGTTACCCTCAGAATCATAACGATATTCCACAAACCGATTGTCAGTGGAATCAGTTATTCTCTTAATCCGATCTATGTTAACACCTGATGTATAATATGTTATAGTATATCGACGCCCAAAAGCATCTTCAACATAATTGATTCGGTCATCAGCATAATACTCAAATGACATCACATTTCCGTCTGGGTCCTCAATACGCTCCACACGCAACGACTCATCATCTACATCTTGAGTCGGCTCAAAATAAATAGAGTTTCCGTGCTGTCGAGAAAGGACATAATTACCGCCACCATCTTTTGATAGCTGCATCGTTGAACTCGCTGGAGGCTCATAACTCCCATCCGGTTGCTTAATGAACTGAAATGAATTATTCCCAATGGTGATCGAAACAGCATTATTGATCAGGCTATCCAAATACCATCCTACAGTTAGCGCTGACACTCCCCACTCCTTAGGGCTCGCGGAGTGCCGATACAGGTCCGAAGCAACAAGCGTTGCTGTCAATATTGATGCCGCTTGTTGATATGTACCAAGCCCAAGCGACTCTTCTATCGCAGTACGCTCAGCAGCCCGCATATGAAACATGTGAGTCCAACCGTATCCCAAGTTCTGCCGATCACGATCATTTCCAGAGCTAGAGTAATGACGAGCAAAACTCAACCCCCGGGGCGATGGATCCACACCAGTCTCCAAATCAGTATGGGAGAATGTGAATGCACCTGTAGCCATATCGACAGGATCACTACCATAGAAGCTGGGCGTAGTGTAGCTAGGTGGAACATATGGCTTTATAGCCGGAATTGACGGAGGATTATATGTGTAAGTAGGGTTATAATAGCTACTCGTGGAAATATTGGGAGAACTTACATAACCGTAATTTGTTGAATATCCTCCACTGTAACCACCACTAATAATCATACCAGCTTGCGTAGGGGAGCGAATTACCCATCCAGAACCCGACCACTGATCTTGGCTGACACCAAAGTTCTTAGGAAGAAACATCTTCGCGTCATCATTGAGGATGTAATCTTGAAACTCTCCCTTAAGTGACGAAGAATATCCAGATAGTTTACTCTTTACATTAGTTCCAGTGTTCCAATTTGTCGAATCGGTCAAATATAGACGCTGTCCATCTGCATTTGCTTTACGCAGAATATTTACAGTAGAGATCGCCGACGAACCTGGCTGCATTTGCTCAATGATACCATGCTCCATCGCACTCGCAAAAAGAGACCCCAAATGAAAAACATTATCTCTACGACCATCATCAAAGACACCATCGCTCGCAACGCTAGAACTAAGCTGAAGTCCAACATCAACATAAAACCCCTCCTCTTGAGACATTCGGCCAAATCTATGGTGTGCAACATGCAGCACATCATTTTGCGAAGCCAGAATACTATTACACAACTCGGTTTGATACATCCAAGTTAGTCCCATAATATTCAAAAGCTCTGTGCGAACTTCTCTAGAGTCATCAGCCTTTCCATCATCAAGATATGCATTCAGCTGATCATAGCGTTTCTGCAAAAGTCTCCCAGATGGAGCGAATCCATAAATGATAGCATAAGCAAAACCGTCATTTTTCTTATAGGTCTTCGTTTCGGACTTGCTTCCGAGAGTTCCCGGATGCGTTACCGTTGCGGTCATATCAAACGTAGCTCCACTGACAGTTGCAGTATCAATGGGGGCTCCGTCGTCCAGCCGCAATCTTACAGTGTTGCCACTAAAATCCAGTGTTATCTTTTTACCTTCAAGCTCTGAAGTATATAGAGTCGCGTCGATACCACCACTGACCTGAAAACGCACTTTAGTTTTTAATGAATTAGGAATTTGCGTAATATCCGACCACGTAGTGGCACTACCAAAGAAAACCTTAGGTAATGGAAACGCCTCACTAAGGCTCTCAATATTATCAATCGATATCCGACGGCCACTAATCACCTCACGAAAAGTGATATCAGGGTACTCATCCTCAAGCTCCTGAACCAAATCAGCACTAAGTGTATCAAGATAAGAACTAATATTCGTATTGCTTAAATTCTGAATATACCCAGCTCCAGCATTGCCTCCAGCATCGGTCAACAATTGGGATCTGTCATAACCGGCAGATGACAACAGAGCATCAACACCATCAATCGTTTCGTAAGTCTTGTATGATGGATCTAAGTCATATGTTGTGCCACCAACAGTGAGAGCAACATACATACGTTTAATCACAACATTTGCTGTCGAAGGAAAATCAGGAAACCAAACAGCAACATTACCATTATATCCGTCCAACCCTCTCGAGGACAATAATGTACCAGCGAACGTAGCGCGTTTAGCCACATAATCACCAACCCCATTATCTTGTCCACCAGGATAAGCATCCGTTATTGCCTGACCGTATGCATCAATAAAAGTTTCTCCCGGGAATGGTTCATCAGCGAGACCTATCCAATCGACTAAATAATCGTAATCAACTCGCTGCCCACGATATATGTATGAATAATCAGTGATCCCGGAAGCAGTGAGCAATTCACCGAGAAGCAAACACTGATCAAAATCATTACCAGCCCCCTCAAGTAAAGTCAATGAGGCACCTTTTCGAAGTCCATGATACGCCTCATAATCAATATTATTTCTAACGTAATTAAAAATTCTTACAGGATCGCCCTCAAGGGCATCGGCAAGGCTTTGCACCTCAGCACTAATAGACTCAGGAACAGTCAATGACATCATTTGAAATGACGTGGAGCTCTCCTCCTGAAGACTATTAGCGCTAGCCTCCTCAACTGAACCGACTCCCACAATGCCCACACCTTCACGACTCACATCTTCCCAAAGAGGATTCCCTTGAGAAGGCAAAACACTAAAGCCGATCAATGCAGCAACAAGCAAACTAGTTTCTTTTAAAATATTCATAGGTATAAAACTCATCAAATTAATTAGCAGAAGTTAGATTACCTTCATCATCGAAAGTATACGTTAAGCTATAATTACCATCCATTTCCAATAGCCTTCCAACGGCATCGTAAGTATAGGTTGTCACATCTGCGCTTCCGGCGCCTAAAGAGGTTTCATCAACAGATGGATCCGTAGAAAATTGCCATTCGTAACGATCTAGAATTCCGTCACTATCAAAATCACCAAGCCCATCACGCGTCAGATCACCAAAGAACAGCAACTCCCAGTCGTCAGACATTCCATCACTATCTGAATCAGCAAGTACCGTAACTAAATGAGCAGGTGTTTCACTAGTTTCAGCACCATAGCGATCAATTGATATAGCAGTAATGGCAAAAGCTCCAACATTCGAAGCTACCCATTCGAAGCTCGCCGATGTAGTAACACTGGTATCTACACCAATAAGATTTCCACCCACATAAAACTCAATTTTATCCGAACCGAAATCGACATCACTAAAATTTACCTCAAACTTAACCGTTTCGCCCTGAAGCACGGATATAGCACTCGAAGGTTTAGTAAACTCGATCACAGAAGGAATATTCGATGGGGTACTAGAAGAGTTAGTTGGATCAAAATTAGCTTCATACTCATGTAAATTCGATGCACCGTCACTATCATAATCCCCAAGCGGGTCCTCTTGAAGCCCACCAAAGAAATACTGCTCCCAGCGGTCATCCAGCCGATCCTCATCGGCATCTGGAATCGCAAAAATCAGTATAGCCTGCGAATCATCCATACCACCGTCATCAAGAACCATTCGGGCATAAACCCAGTGAGCGCCAGCAGGAACATCTTCCCAATCAACTGAGTACTCATCATTCAACGCTGATGAATCAGAATCAATCACAGTATCAGCATATCTAAACTCAACATAATCGACATCATCAGGAGCATCAACCAACTTAGCACGAAGAAACGTGCCTGCTTCTGACAAATCTTCGCCTTCCCACAAAGTAAATCCTGAAGGCGGCTCAGTCAGCTTCGCAAAGGGTACAGAAACCTGAACCGGAACAATCCATGGTGAGGCACCTAATCCATCATGACTGAAATCTATTGATCCATAATGAACTCCAGGCAGTAGATTATCAAGTGAGACTGTTGCAGTAATTGCAGTTGTACCACCAGCTGACACTGAGCCACTGGTAGGGCTTAAACTGAACAATTCTTTAGTCACATTAAAGCGAATAGCATATCCATTCTGAAGTGTGACGTGATTTGAAGGATCACTATTGTACCTCAACTGTAAGCCTTGATTTTGAGAAACATTCTGGATCCCCACTGTATTCTCATCAAGGTCGCCATTCATTTGCTTATATTGATACTCAATGCTACCATCAGCATTCAGTATGATTTGAAACGTGTTCACTCCACTACCATCGTCCTTTGCTACTGCTTCATACTGTACAATCAAACGCTGAGCCTCTTCCTTGTAGTATATATCACCTCCAAGTGCCGTGTCTAAATCATCCCAATAAGCCGCAATTATACCGCTAGGGGAAGCAACCGAAGGCAAACCCTGGTTCGTCCCGTCACTAGCCAAGGCCTTAAAACTCAGGTATCCATTACTAGATACCCAAAGTTCCGAATATTCTCGCCCATAGTACGGGAACTCAAACTGTGTAAGTGTCACTGCGGCAATGCCATCATCAATGCTTGATAGGGATGAAATTTGAGTTCCACTTACACTAATATCACTCCACGAATATGCAATACTTCCTGAAATAGAATCCTCCCAAGAGTAACCTATTGAACTGGAACCTGTAGTAGCAGCAGAAAAATTAGCAGAGGCCCCTCCAGGATTATTAACGTATAGAGTTTCTGTGTACTCCCCGCCCCAATCATAAGTCCTCACCAAAGGCGAAGGAAAAACTGACACCTCAGAGTCCCAGTAGAATTCCCAATCGTAGGGCACGCCATCACTATCTAGGTCCGCGGCAGAAAAGGGAATTGTCCCCCCCAAAAACTCATCTAAATTAGAAATTGCATCACCATCAAAATCATCACCAGGCTGTAGGTCTGGATAATCAACGAGATAGTCATAGGAATCAAAAAGAATAATCCGAGCCTTCCACCAGTCTGGCACGTAAGTCCAAACATTTGCCCCACCAGGATACACACCTTCAATGAACTGGTTTGGATTCTTTTGGACACTACTACCATATGTAACATTTCGCGCATTCAAATCCCACAATTGATTCAAGACACCATACCAATTTCCATTCCCGTCCCAGCCGGCAATATAGCAAATTGTCGCAGAATTCGATACAATTGAAGAGATCCAACCACTATATTGAGCAGGTGTAAATACAGTACCAACTACGCCACCTTTAGTCTGCGAGGAGGCAATAGCTTGGCTTTGGGTAAAGCCCTGAAAGTTAACAGTACAAACGTAAGCAAGGCTAATCTGTGAAAAATCCTCACTTCCAGTAAATGTCACATTTGGCAAGAATGCCCCCTGAATACCTGCGTACTGACCACGTATATTCGTAATAGACTCTGCAGCATCAAAAAACTGTGCTGCAGTAAGGTCAGACAAGTAAGGGCGCCAATCCTGATACTGCAAATTAATCCCAGTAAAATCGAGGCCTTGCGCAGACAGATTTCCATTTATTATGACTCGGTTAGGCAAAGACAACAAACCCAGTAAATCCTGACGCAATGTGTGAGCTTCCGCTGAGCTGATTGATATTCCGGACGTGATATTTCCAAGGTCTACTTCAAGCAAATAATCGAGCGCATCCTGAGTTTCGGGAGATCCAAAATTAAATGCATACCAATCAGTCAACGTCATATGCCCGTATGTAGCTGCAAGATCAACGACGCTCATACTCGCCATTTGGTTCATCTTCAAACTTGAAGTGGAAACCAAACCACTCTTCTTCGCATCATCCGGCTCAATATAAATTGCATTCTGATATGGCCCGACCGACTGCTCACCTCCAGTTATTACCCCCTCAAACTCGTGGTCCTTCAAATTTATATAGTCATGCTCCACTGACCGCTGACTAATGGACAAGAACTGACTTCCACCAGCGTAGGAATCACCGCATACAACTAGGCACAAAAGAGTCACGCTAAATAAACTAGTGAAATATTTCTTCTTCATAGGGCAAATTTCTTCATTTCCTCTGATACCTGAACTATATTCCGCTCAACACAAGAAAAATAAATTTCACTTTTTAGAGTAGTAAAAAAAACTAGGCTTACTACCTAAAACGAAGTATGTATATACCCCAGATAAGCCACAAACAAACACTTTAGGATTAGCCAGAAAAACTCCCAAAAATTAGCACAACCACAAATCCACCAGCATACAAAGCTAAAGGCAATAATTGACATCCTGCTACCAAAGAAGCACCTACACACTTCTACCTAGCCTACTAATTTAATAAACAAGCTAACCAACACGCTAACGCATAAATAATTTATTAAAGTACCAGAGAAAGCTCATTCTCCCCTCGCATTTCCTTGTAAGCTTTCTTAACCCATTGATTGAAAATTTAACACTGAGGTGGATCCAAACCTTGGACAGGTTGCAGTGATGGTTTAGATGTAGTCCAGAGGAGCTTCGGAGGGAAGTCCAGTCTGGAAGGTTGTTGGTTGAGGTTGTGGTTGGGAGGCTGCTGCCGTCGCTCCGTGGAGGCCGTCCCCGAAGGGGTGCCGCGTAGCGGCAAGGCCGGAGCGGAGCGACGGCAGCAGAGGTGGACAATAGTTTCTCACGCGGCGTCCTCCATGTTGAGTCCAGCGCGATACTTTTGCTCGGGACTCATGCCCAGGCTCTGATGCTTGCGGGAGTTGTATTTTCGGAAGAACGCAGACAAGCCCTGATACAGTTCGGACATCGTCTCGTAGCCGCGGATATAGATGTCGTCATACTTCACCGTGCGCCAGAGCCGCTCGATCATGACGTTGTCCAAAGCCCGGCCTTTTCCGTCCATGCTGATTTTGATACCATGGGCCTTGAGCGTGCCGGTAAAGGCTTCGCCCGTGAACTGGCTGCCCTGGTCGCTATTGAAGATCTCCGGGGTGCCTTCGGTCTCCAAGGCTGCTTCCAGGCACTCCACGCAGAACGCCTCGTCCATGCTGTTGCTGAGCCTCCAGCTGATCACATAGCGGCTCGACCAGTCCATCACCGCCGTCAAGTAGACGTGGCCGTCTCCGAGAGGGATGTAGGTGATGTCGGTACACCAGACCTGATTGCTCCGGTTGATCTCCAGATTGCGCAGCAGGTACGGATACTTCTTGTGGCCTTTGCCCGGAATGCTCAGGCGCGGCTTCGGGTAGATCGGCTCAATCCCCATCGTCCGCATCAGCCGCTGCACACGCTTGCGCCCGACATGGTAGCCGAGCTCCTGCAAGGCATCGCGCATGCGGCGGCTCCCCAGAACAGGATCCTCCATATAAAGCCGATCCATCGCCTGCATCAGCATCTCGTCCATCCGGCAGATCTGACGCTTGGGCTTGTGATAGTAGCTCGAATGCGGAACCGCCAGCAACTTGCACTGTTTCGTGATACTCATCGTCGATCCCTTCTCAACGAAGCTCATCCTCCGGGATACTGATACCGAGCTTGTCACAACTGTCTTTTAAAAAATCCACCTCCACCTGGAGCTGGCCAATTTGCTTGTATAAACGGTCTTCCTTCAGCTTCTGCTTGAACGCCTCTTCGTGCTTCGAACTCGCGCTCTCGAACACGCTGCTGGCATTGCCGAGCAGCGCCTTCTTCCACTCCGTCACCTGCGTGGGATGGATCTGATAACGCTTAGCGATCTCGTGGACCGGTTGCTGCTCACGCAGCGCTTCAAGCGCCACTTTGCTTTTGAACTCTGATGTGAACTTACGTCTTTTTTTCATTCGTTGCTTTACCTTAGTCGGGTGAAGCAACCTGTCCAACATTTCGGGGCCAGCTCTCCAGCGAAACACCACTCGAGATAGTATGCGCCATACAAGCCCTCCAAAAGAGCTTCCCGCAAAAAGTTGTGTTGTTGTGCGGAAATCATGATTTACCATATTACGCGCTACGGCCAGCCTGCATCAATGGCAGCAACCAATTCAACAAAGAGCTATCCTTCTCCCTAAACGATGGGCCGAGTAATGATTATAAGGTTGAGCGTGCTCGAATCATAAATGGCATATGGGATGAGACATTCTGGCAAAGCCTGAAAGGAGCTTATTTATTTGATGGATGGCTGTTTTCACATGCCGGCATTAAGCGAAGATTCTGGCGCAAAACAGATTCACTGGCAAGCAGCTATGAACTCTTCTGTATGGGTTGGCAGTCTGCCTGGAACAACATGCATACCTCAGAAGAGAAAAATGCTTTTTTCTCCTGTGGCACAGTGAGGGGCGGAGAATCAGAGTATGGTGGTCCTCTCTGGCTCGATTGGCGCAAAGAGTTCGATGATGAACTGGAGCTGCCACAAATCGTAGGCCACACACGCCTTACATCTGAAAACGAAATGCAGAAGGGACGTTGCTACTGCCTGGATTTCTCTCAAAGAGCTTACGGAAAACTCATTGATGGAAAACTGACCTTAATTCGACTAAAGAGATAGGGGATTATCGCGACTACTCGCGCTCCATTTGATCCATATAGGCAAAAACAGCTCGATATGGCTTTCTTACCCGGTGAGTCGGGGTAGTTATCCCTGCGTCCACAAGTGTTTGCGCTTTTTCTTTCGAACTCATCTTAGCGAATCGACGAGCGACATGTTTGGCCGCAACCCTTGGGTCATGAGATAACGCTGATCTTTGAGAATTCATGTTACGATCCTTAAAATGCCATGTCATCTGTCAACTCTCTTGCTCACCCTCGACTCATGATAGCGCACCATAGCCGAATAGGAGCTATATCTTGAATGCTTCGGCGTCTCATTCCTCCATGGACTATAAACAACGCTAAACTTCCGCATTTCTTTCCACACCCAAAAGGGAACATAGTCTCTATCTTTAGTCAGCACAGACGGCCAGAGTTTCACGGCATCACAGATACTCGAAAAGCGTTCAGGCCATTGAGTGTCCATAACCAATGCTGCGACCCCGGATACTACCGTGCGCCTGAGTCTCAATGGCAGCCGCGTAAGGCCGAGACCTCTAAATGCTGCAATCTTTTCACAATCAGGATGAAACAGTCCACACTGCAGCATTTCTAATTGGATTTTACTTCCGTAGTCACGGTAATTGGTAACAAATAATTTCGCCAAGGCCTCCAACCCCGACAGAAACACTTCCGAGTAGAGCCAATGCCCACCATGAAATCGTATTTGCCCGACAGCCAAAGCATCTTCAATTAGATGACTAAGCCGTAACAATTCGTCCGAAATCACGCCATCACCACTCATTTGCTCTACACATAAGCCAAGATTAGTGCCACAGTTATAGCAGTTTGCGAGACTACCGATCTTTACTTTGTTTCGATGTCCCATTTCTTTACGATAAAAATGGACTGGCGATCCACAGTCTGGGCAGGAATCATGCAACCAGCACTGGTGCCGGGGACAACATACTGCAAATGCGAATCTCCAATACCGCCTATAGTGTTCAGATTCGGCAAGGCACACAGGACAATACTGTAAACCGTTCGACCGACCGACCCGATGATACTTCACCAGCGGCAATATTGAGTTCCTAAGCCGCAATCTTGAATCTGCGACACAAGGACTACTCTGAAAAGTAGTCTTAAGGACTACCTCTAATGGCACGGACATCAGGAATGCCCAGCTCTCCAAAACATGAGAGTTCGGGTTTAAATCAAAGTCGCGATTCCAGATATTCACCCCCGGCCACAAATCGTGACAGAAGCTTTGAACTTTCATCCGGTAAGCCTTTGCGACCCTAACAATCCATGAAGTTAACAACTCATCTTCAAGAGGATCTGGGCGCAACGGCAATTGCGCCGACCAAAACCTGCGGGAGTATTTTTTCATGACATAGCCCGAGAGAACCTAGTCGGATTACTACAAATTAATTCTCTTCAAAGAAAATTATAACTAGGCGACAAAATTGCGATAATTAAGTAATTGCACACAAGCGGTCTAGGGTAATTCTGCAAGGTCCGATTTAGTGATCACATCATGAATCCGGGCATAATTACCGCGCGAAACAACGCCATATGGAGCTGGGGACGTAAAGTTGGACCAGCCGCCTCCGACGCTGAAATTAAAAAAGTTCCACTAAATGTGATCTTATCATCGACGACTGAAGCTCAATCCGTCCGACAAAATGCTGAAGGTTGAGCTCCAGAACGTTCATCTAGAATACGAACAGCTTAACCCTTAGACTTCACTAACAGTTCAGGAAGTCGAACCGCTTTCAGCTTCAAATAAATATTCTGCAGCGACTCATACTCTCTCGCGGATAAACCCAACCCATCATAAAAATCGATATTATGAGGACTAGTCGCCCCGGCTCTAGAAAACTCTACTTGCCCGCAAAGCCTGTGATAGTCCTTAGCCTTAAAATGACGATAGAGCATTGGAAGGCTCTGAAATTCAGATGGCGTCAACTCAAGGACCCCGCCTCCATACCTTCTGCCCATTAACTCTGTAAATATTAGTGTGATTATATTGTAGAATGATGCAATAAAGCTCCTCACATCTACGCCATGTCTTACATTAACTAAATATGCAGAATCAGTCACCTGAACCCGTGCAAGATTCCTTACTAATTTCGGCATGCTATGTATGCGCTTGAAGATCAGGGCATCTGCGGGCTCGCTAACTCCAGGAACATTATACCACCGATTCCGCTTCTTACATTTGTAGCGCTCATGCAATTCAAGATCGACTCCATGCCTCAAGTAATCATCCAGTCTAGAATTAGGCCGATTCTTCTTATTTAGATCTAACAAATAACTAGGGACTCCATCCCTAACGATTTCATCAAACATTTTCGCGGTAAAATCTCCCCCGCACGTCAAACTGCTACTCCTAGTTAAAATAGGAACCTTGTACGCCATTGCACCGTGCTTAGCTATTTCTTGCTCGTTCAGTATAAAGAAATCATTCGCTCCCGTCACAACCCCAGGCCTTGATGTAATAAAATCTGAAGCACGAGGGAGTCGTTCATTAATGCGATTTAGCAAGCCAATTTCAGCAGAACTCAAAGTGTAGTGTGTCCACTTTGACTGACTTATCATTAATCCATTGGAAGAGATTTCACGAATGCGTGAAGCTTCAAAGTCCTCTACTTCATAGAAAAAGGTCCCAGCGCTATCGTGTATCTTGTATGCGAATAATAATAAAGTTTGCTGCTCAATCCCCGTAAAATCTCGTATGCTCAAAACAAAAATCTCTAAGCGCTGAAATCGCTCTTCAAGGAAAACTCTTAGTTTCTCGGCATACTTCACCTGAAGCAGATCCGCCGGAAGAACTAGAGCCAAAACTCCATGTTCATCTAATAGCTCCGCAGACTTTAGGACAAATGCTGTCCATATATTACTAACATTGGTTAGACCTAAACCAGCTTTTGCATGACACTCCTTTACCCGCCCTAAAACCTCCTCATCAAGAAATTTCTTCTTAATGTAAGGCGGATTACCTAGAACCAAAGAATAAGTATTCCCAGGAGCTGGCTCATAAGCCAAGAAGTCTCCGTTGTGTTTAACGACGGATCTAAAAGCATTTCTACCTGCTGCGATAGCATAAGCCGACTCGATAGCTTCACTGTCTAGCTCAACAATCGTCAGGTCTACTCTTTCGGTCGAACAAGAATTACTCTCGGACAAAGCTCTCAAAAAACTACCGTCACCAACACTAGGTTCAAGAATTGCATTACAACTTGAATTTATAAAGTCAGACAAATAGCTAACCATAAAATCTGAAATATGGCTAGGGGTATAATAAGCTCCTGTAATTTTACTCATTGTGACTCTCGTAATAGAGATAAATAATTTTTGATTCGTTGCTGTGTCTCAAAAAACTGCTCCAGCACTTTAAGATACAGACCGGAGCTATCTCTTTTATCACTAGAATCTCTTAGTTCCTCGATACACTCAGCCAACTTTTTATTCTGTGACTCGAGCTTTTTAATAGTCCAGATGATTTGGTGACGCTTAAGGCCTAGATTCAACTCCTCGAAGATAAATTTACCGCGACTCCCTTCATATCCAATGGAACCATCGTCACGCCTTATTATATGTTCATCATACCCGTCTTCACATGGATCAATAAAGCCATCCTCTTCTCGCCAAGTATCCCATTTGGAGCGATTACAGTACGGGCATGAATATACTAGATTATCATAATCATTTACATCATCCGGAAAAGAACATTTCGGTTTAAAATGATCGATCTGATACCCTCTCGAACCACCAGAGTAAAAATCATCATCATCGCAATATCCACAATGCTGAGAAAAATCATTCCTCAAATTAGTTTTGTAACTCTGATATCTAGCAAAAACCCTAATACAGTTACGGATAGGTTTTTTTGAGTGAAACCGTTTACGCACCGGAATTCCTCACGCTTTCGATCAACTCATCGGTCTTTTTAATGAACTCGCAAAGGTCATCCTGAAAAGAACGTTTTTTAATTACCGGAGGCAAAGAAGCCGCATCGCTAATGCTTCGCTCAAAGAAAGTATCTAATTCGATAATACGTTCTTCTTGCGTTGCGCTCAGATCGCCTTGCCTTGAAGCCTCAAGCAGCTCGTAATACTCAGCTTTATATTCAGCAAATCTAGCATGGTAGTGTTCTATCTGACGAAGTATTCTAAGTGAAAGTCTATTGTCTGCATCACGCTGAGCATTTCTAGTAAAATTGCGCCCATACAAATCCTTCGAGTAAACAATATTCACATCTTGGCTATTACCAATCGCATCGTGGTCAAAAGAAGTCACAACGAAACAGGGGAAACCTTTTTTTATCTTCAAAAAAGCTTCAACAAGGTCAACTCCGTTGAATGTCACATTGTAATCAATGTCAGTCTTCAAGTCATTGAGTTTATAATCAACAACTACAGCATCTGGTCTTTCCTCCACGATAGCATCTAACATTTCGTCAACCCCCGAAAGAGGGAGCAATTTAACGACATCAAGCTGATCCGACATTTTTTGACTCTCGATATAGTCTAAAAACCGATCCATATCTTCGTCGGACTCATCTATTAAAAGCACCTTGTACATAATCTTATTTTTTTAGATTAGGAAAAATAAAGCGAATCGAGAAACCTTCATCTGGATGCAGCAACAAGACTTCACCTCCGTTTTCCTCAACAATAGATTTGATCAACCACATACCCAGCCCAGTGCCTTCTTCATCACCAGTATGCTGATTGCGCTTAGTGGTAAAAAGAGGCTTAAAGACTTCCTCACGATTAACAATATCTTCCGAGAGCCCGGGTCCAGTATCTGAATATTCAACCACGAGGTTTCTAGAATCCTTTATTGCTACGATCGAAATCTCACGATCACGATCAATCTTTGAAGTAGAGAACGCATCTACAGAGTTCACTATCAGATTGTTAAATATACTATCTAAGTCGATTTCAAAGGCTCTTATACCGACATCGCTATCAGCCTTAAAAGTAAACCTAATGCGTCGCTCGTCAAAAACAGGCTCCCAATCGTAATGTAGGTTCTTGAGGTATTCCTGAAGCAATATCAACCGCCGGTTTCTTTTATCTTTTCGGGCAGCGCCTAAAGAAAACTTCAACCAATTCCGAAGCTTGCTATCGTGACCACACATGCGATCCATTAGGACGTAAGGATTTTTTCGTTTTTCAACCTCTTTAAAGTCATCTTCAGGTATCAAATTCTTAATGATCTCCTTTAGATTGGTAACGCGATCCCCAAGAGCCGAATGCAATCTACTTAGATCATGACTAAATGAAGCCATGATGATCCCACTACTAGCCATCCCCCTTAAGACTTTTTGCTCATCCCTAAGCCTTTCATTTTCCTCGCTCTTATCTCGATAGGCCTGGGCTAGGACAATCTCATTATCCGTTTTTGGCGGTGAATCACTCGATTCACCTTCCTTACCGGTGAATTCAGAATCCTCTTCACTGCCGCCTAAAATTCGATTAGCTAATTCTTCTGCCTCTTTTTGCTGGATAGCAGCAGCGTTTTTACGCTGATAAAATTCATTCAGCACATATGCTACATGTGCACGGTCTTGCTCAAATACACTAATTATTCCACTCAGTAATTTTGAAAAAACTAGAAATACCTTGTTCTCCTGCAGCCCCTCTCGGCTAGATTTATCTTCAAAGCTGACATTAACTAACCTCGAAATTCGAACGGATCCTGCAACATTATCTGGGTTTACTCTATAACCACCACCCGCCTTCGCAACGGAAGCAGGGCTTTGAGCCTTTCTAGCACCCAAGCCCAACCAGTCAAAAGAAGTTCCCTTTGCTTCACCATATGGCCTCACCCTAAAGTCGTCCCGAAAGACTTTTATCCCACCATACTTATCAAGCCATGTCTTCCTATTATTTGCAGCAAAAGTTCTGTAACAAAAACGCTCTACATCTTTGTCACTGTAGGTCTTCTTCAAGAAGTATAGAGTAAACTTAAATGAACCTATCTGGCTAAATATCGATTCTTTATCAACATCTTTAAACCCTGGAATCAATTCCGAGAAAGTGCGCACAGCCTTCCAACTACCTGCCTTGAAAACATCCTGAGTAAAAGGGTAATCTGCCATGTCCTTTCTATCGAAGACCTTCGGGTCAATTAGGCTAAGGTCATATTCATTTCGATGGACCTCAATAATAACCTTACCATCCTTATCGGCTTCGGCCTCAAGCTTATAATCATAATCGTTACATACAGAGCCTTGAACTTCCCCGTACTCATCTGGATTGAGTCGACTTTTAAGGATAATGGAAAAACCAGAGACTTCGCTGGGAGGAATCAAGACCTCCAGGTCAGAATACACCTGTTGAACGAAGAATTCTTTCCAGTCGTCCCTCAACTCTGAAATTTTCAGTATAGTGCCAGTACGTCTGAGTGATGTGTCCTGAGAAAACTGGACATGAGATTCTCTTAGATAGAGGATACAACCATGAAAAAGCAACGTTACACGCCTGAGTTCAAGCAAGAGGCGGTTAAAATGATAATAATCGACGGAGTGACCGTCAAAGAGCTGTCAAAGCAGCTCGGGGTCCCTGAGGGCGTTTTATACAGTTGGCGCCAGAAGCACCTGGACGAGTTGGAAGCGAATAGTCCCGAAGGTGCTCAGAGTCCTAAGGCGATGGCGGCAGAGATTGCCGACCTGCGTAAGCAGCTCGCTAAGCAAAAGCGGATGAGTGAGATTCTAAAAAAAACTGTCAGCTACTTCAGCGAGGAGGTGTGATGCAGTATCAATTCATCAAGGATAACAAAAATATCTATCGTGTGGATGAGATGTGCGAATGCTTGGATTTGTTGCGCGGCAGCTATTACTCATGGGAAAGCCGAGCCCCGAGTGATCGCTCCAAGCAGGACGAAGTACTCAAGGATCGAATCAGTGAGTTACACCGCAAGGCCAAAGGCCGATACGGGCACCGGCCAATCTACAGCCACTTGCAAGACGATGACTTTGATTGTGGTCGTGACCGGACTCTGAGACTTATGCAAGAGCTCGGTATCGCTGGGGTGCAACGCAAGGGCTTCAAGCCCTTAGGCACAGACAGTAATCATAACTTTGGCTACAGTGCCAATTTGCTCAAACAGCTCGGTAAGCCTGAGCGACTGGATCAAGTTTGGGTCGCTGATACGACCTATCTGCGCATTGAGGGCGGTTGGTGTTATCTGGCCACGGTCATGGATCTGTTTAGTCGACGTATCCTTGGCTGGAGTGTCAGCGACCACAATGACTCGAAGCTAGTTTGCCAGGCCCTGCAAGCTGCTGTGCTCACTCGTGGCGGTGATCTCCCGAAGGGACTGATCCATCACAGTGATCGTGGTAGCACCTATGCCAGCTACGCTTATGCAGACATGCTTAGCAGCTTTGGCATCGAGCCAAGCATGAGCGCTAAAGGCAACTGCTATGACAATGCCGCTCAAGAGTCCTTTTACGGAAGATACAAAACATCATCGGTTAGAGGCCGCATCTTCGCAGATCAACAAGAGGCCAGAAGCAATGCCTTCGAATACATCGAGGTCTTCTACAACCGATTTAGGAAACACTCATCGCTGGGCTATCAAAGTCCCTTTCAGTTCGAAGAAAAATTTTGCCCCCATGGGGGCAAGCAGCAGGCAAGCTTACCAGCTTGCCTATCACACAACTAATCACATAACACAATTAACAAGAATCCCATGTCCACCAAAATCAGGGCACATCAGAGTTTCTTCTTTCTACTACTGGAAATTAAATCTTTGGGGAGCTCTTCATCTATTAATTCGAATATGTCTTTTCCATTAATTGCAGACAAATCAGCGTACACTCGATCAATAGTCTTGAATTCCCCTTCAAAGTCAGACCAGCGAACATTCCATATATATCCATCGTTGCCAGTCTCAACACCTTTTTCGTCAAGATCTTGGCTTAATACATTCTTATCAAAAACGGTAGTCATCGTCGCTAAATTGCCTAATTTGTCCAAAGCGAACCGGCCAATCCCTTTTGCTCCAGACTTAATTCGCCCCCCAGATGTGAATATATCACTAGCCTTGCTGTCCGTACCAATAACCATCCAGTTGTCTCGGATGATCTGGCTGTTCATGCCATCTCCAAAATCAACAATGTATAGCGAGTTCAGCTTGGATATTCTGCTTAAGAAATCCTTCGCAAATTGTTCATCTTCTTCGCATATGCAGAGCTTACCCCCGGACTCAGAGGGATAAAGCCTATCGATATCTTCACGAGAAACCGCAATACTATCGAAATTCTTAAAATCCTCCTCTACAAGCTTATCCGGCAATTCGGAATACTTGTTATCAAAATATATTAAGCAAAGCTCACTGTCTGCATCGTAAGCGTTCTTCACCAATTCAATGATTGCGCCCTTAGATGATGCAATATTCTCTCTTCCAATTAGTCGCGCGGTTCTAGCAGATACTTTAAAAGGTATTTTCGACATAACTTTCAGGAAAGAGTCCCTAACAGGAGACTGAACAATGGCAGTAATTGTGTTAAAACGACGATAGAATAGATTTAGGCTTTAGGCCAGACCATATTTCAACTGACTACTTTCAAACGCCAATGGCTAAAGCAAGACAATTAACCGCGAGCAAACCAAGCAGCCTTTCGGTGAAGCAGCAGAGGAACCTGCCTAGAGATTTCAAGAATCCATAGCCATTCCCCCCAAAAAAACTCCGTGGTTTCATCCACATTCCTGTATAAAACGCCACTAAACTTTAGAAATGCTCTCCGAAGCGCCCCCATCGAAATCATTCTCAGGAATAGAATCAATGAGCTCCGGAGTAATGGTTTCATTTCCATTATTGATGGATTCAATGGCTGCAGCCTGAACCAACGAAGTCATCTGACCAATTAAACCACGACTTCGAGCAACGATTCGGCTTTTTACGACAACATCTGTCAAATTTGCACCCCCATGCAGTGGAATCACTTTTTCGTAGTTTCTGAGAAAACTACCGATCCTTTTTCCATCAGTCCAACGAGTCAGCGGCATACCATCAAATCGGGTCACAAACTGAGGGTCGACATGAATTGCAATTTTGGCTTCGACAGTTCCTGACAGGACAATGGGAAGCCGAAGCTCATTACTTAGATTTTTCAACGCAACTAGAGCCCTCCGCTGCTGACGACTGGGACCAGTCAAGAGGTTATGAAATTCATCCAGAATAAGAAGTTTCACCTCAATATCATGGAAAATCGAAACAATTTGATTCAGTAAATTTTGGGGTGTGTCTTTGGTGCTGTGCGGAATATGAGCAGCTTTCAATATCTGTGAATACATTCTGCGCTCATCAGGCACCACAGGAAAATCAGCCATAACAACCGGCACTGTCTTCTCGCCTTCAGATAGGTCTTTCTCGGCCTCTATGTTTTCATTGATTAGGACTCGCTTAAATGTCCGTAAAAGGAAGCTTTTGCCATTAGCGGCGTCTCCATATAATATAAGGTTCTTGATGCGACTGCCTTCAGACCGGTCCTGTTCAACCAATGAACGCATCTTAGCAAATGCCTCATCCGCAACGCGGTAACTGATCCACTTCGGACGTGCGATATATGCGATGCGCTCTGCCTTCGAAGCCTTAAGCATTTCAAGCGCTGACGGGATTAATTTTACTGAGTCCATTAGTCTATAATTGTTGCTTCGTAGTCATCATCTTCATCGAGATCATATTTTTGCATCTCAACTGTCTCAGAGGAAGGTTGCGGGTCTGAACCATCTTCAGACGGGCATGCATTAGACGTCTCAGCATATATAGACTGCTTACGATCACGATCTTTCTTAGCCTGAACTTGCTTTCGGGCACTCTTCGATTTTTCTGCAGCCTTATTCAGAATTTCTTCCATTTGCTCCAACGCATCAAATAGCTCCGACTCAGTATACTTGTCCCGCCCGGAGTCCTTCAATCTTCGCTTGGCTTCACGTAATTCCCAAATGCTAGCCGGCTTTCGACTTCTCTGACGAAATGGAACCTCGATGTAATCATCGATTTTGGGATCATAGAAATAAATCGGACTAATACAGCGAGGATCTCGTTTAAACTGATGCAACTTCGTCTTTTCATCTGGACCAATTCCAATCCAAGGACTTAGAGCATCTGCGCTGTAAAATATCCCATCAATCTCAACGCCCTCCGGGCGAACAACCCGCCTGATGGAGGGAAGGAAATCCAATTTGAGTCTCCGTGGGTCAGACACTCCGAACGGGAGACCGCGACCGGGAGAGTTCTCTGTTCCGAAAATGACCTCGTTATATTTTTCCAGAGGGCTCATTCCCAATCCAGGGTGCTTCCGATTATGGTAATATTTCAATATAAACAGCATCAGCCATTCTTCGAACTCTCTTGTAGTCAATATGGCGTTACCATCAGAGTCGTATTCTGCACGTTCCTGAATATTAGAAAATGTTGTTCCCGGGATATCATGAACTCGTTTCATTACAGTCCCCATGATTCTCTCCACATGAGCGCCGTTTTCCGGTTTCTTCACAGACCTCCATTCAATACGGAATTTATAATCCAAAGCGGTCTCTTGAAGCAGATTTCCCTTAAACTCACCGGCGTTGTCAGCGTGCACACCCGTAGGCAGTCCCCATACTGGCCAAAATAATTGATCATCTAGACCCAAATGCTGAAGATAGGGTTGCTTTGGTAATATTGCGTTCACCAAACATTGTCCTACGGAAACATCTCCGGGAGGGTCCAAAGAAATATACACACCCGCAACAATACGAGTTACCGGACTGAGAGCCAAAGTCAGCCATGGCCTCCCGATCGGCAAGCGATACTCCTCATCAACAAGGATCGCATCTACAGGTGTATGATCTATTTGATAGACCCCAGCGCTCTCCACACCTAGAATATTGCTCTCTCGGTGCATGCGAGGAGGGATTTTCTTCATCATGTTTCCAGTTCTAATTGCAGCCGTAAACCTGCGATTCAGACTGCGTATCCGGTTTCGGACCGTATTCGGATGAGGAGCCTGCATTCCGGATTTCCTAAAAGCGAGCTCAACAGCATCAATAGTCCCAGGGATACTTTTGCGCTGAGCAGTTAAATACTGTTTCTCAATTACCAAACAGAGAAGTTCCTCGCGTTCCGGCTTCAAAGTGAAGTTACCGACTTTCGGCCCCGGTTTGTCAGGAACAAGGTCCGAAATTCGCTCGCAGAAGGAATACTGCTTAATCCATGAGTAAATCGTGCTTTTAGATACATCATGTTGCTCGCATGCCTCTTGAACGAGCTTGGCAACCCGACCATCCTTACCGCCTACAACTTGAGCACGAATAATAGGGGCGATAATGTTAAATCGCCTTATGGCTTCCTTGCGCTCATCTTCGTCAAGCATATCAATTGGAACGCTCGTGTCAGACTTACTATCGATTTCAGCTATATTTGCCCGCCTACGCTCAATTGTCTGGAGATCCGTAATAACTACAGTTTCAGCATCTAGAATGTGCTCAATTCTGCAATCCTGCCCCGAGACTTTAACAACCGAGCCAATTTCTATTTTAAGAAACGTCTCCATAATATTCCTTCCTCTTTGTGGTGATCGATGTGCCAAAGCGGTGACTCCATCGTAAGTGGTTCCAGTAAATTTGCACATATTTGATCTTCACAAACCAAACGCCAAACGTAGGGCAAATATGCCGCACGCTTCCATTTATCGTCACTAATGCACGCCAGTAGACTATTCGGTGTGGCCTGTCCCAAATCCAGCAGTAGATCGAGAATCTGCTTCTCAATCCCATATACCTCAGAAAGAGGATATTCCAAATACGGATGACGCCTGAATTCACGCAGGAAAATCGCGTTCTTCAGAAAGTCATCATTAATATCTTCATCCGTCTGAATAATGAATTCTATCCCCTCTTTCTCGTATATTTCACGCATAGCAGCAAATTTGGGTTCAAGTTCAGCTGCCTTTTTCTCCAGTTCGTCGACTCTCTTAACTTCGACAACATAGCGTTTAAGTGGATTTTTATTCTCATCCCAGGTCTGAACATCAAAATCCGGCGTATACTGCCGATTCTTCATTCCATCATGCCATAGTATTTTCTTCGCCCGACGAATGGAACAGCAGTCGATGCAAAACTCGGTTTTTAAGATAAAGTTCCGCTCTAGCTGAGACTCAAAGCGAATTAGCTCACTACGGGGCGATTGATCTGTAAAATGGTTCCATACCGGCACAACCCCGGTAAGACAGGTATAAGAGCGTTTCGGCTGCTTAATCCTCTGGTAACTCTGATTCTTTTTCATACCTTATTTTAGCACAATCCCCTTAATATTTATTTAGTTGGATTTCCAAGTGGATAGCACTTTCGGGGAGATACAGCTATCGCTTGTAAATAAAGGGGAGAACCAAGAATCTTTTGTGCAAATTCCAGCTATTACTTGTAAAATTCGAGACTTTTTCATCGATAATTCCTATTATCTAATGTTCGCCACATCCATTCCCGGCCCTGGCGAAATCTCGCTGGCACACAATGGCGTGCTCTTCCTTGACGAATTGCCCGAATTTAAACGCTCCGCCTTAGAAGTGCTGCGACAACCACTGGAAGACGGAAAAGTCACCATTTCACGTAGCGCAGGCAAAATCACCCTCCCGTGCTCCGTCATGTTAGTGGCCGCAATGAACCCATGCCCCTGCGGCTACACCGGCGACAGCTCCCGCGAGTGTCGCTGCAGTGTGCCACAAATTCAACGCTACCGCTCCAAGATCAGCGGCCCACTGCTCGACCGCATCGATCTACACATCGAAGCTCCCTCGCTGCGAATCGAGGAACTACGCAACAGCGAGCCCGGCGAAAGCTCTGCCGTGATGCGCGCTCGTTGCGAAGCCGCCCGCAGCGTACAGAATGAACGCTTTCAAGCCACCGAGCTCGCCTCCGACCGCTGCAATGCGCGTATGTCGCACTCACAAATCCGGCAACATTGCGCCATTAACAAAGAGCAAGGCGACCTACTGCAACAAGCTATGGAGCAACTTTCGCTCTCAGCGCGCGCCTACGATCGCATTCTAAAAGTCGCCCGAACAATTGCCGACCTAGCAGGGGCCGAACACATCCAGACTGCCCACTTACTCGAAGCCATTCAGTACCGCAGCCTCGATCGTAATCTATTTTATTGAGCAAAAGTAAAATTACCGCTTGCACTCAACCGAGAGCCTATTCTAAACATACACCTTCAAGCGCATGGAGAGATGGCAGAGTGGCCGAATGCGGAAGTCTTGAAAACTTTTGAGCCGAAAGGTTCCGGGGGTTCGAATCCCTCTCTCTCCGCCACTTGGCAAAGCCAAGTGAAGCTATCCGGCGCAGCCGGAACAAGGGATGAGAACGAAGCATTAGTTCTAAAGAATGAAAATGTTCGAAGTCTACAGCGCGCCGACGGAGCGAAGCGGAGATGGGGCGCACGAAGTGCGAGCCCGTAGGGCCGAGCTAGCGAGCCAATGCCCTGAGCGCGCCGAATGCTGCTTAAATCCCGCGGCTAAAAACCCTCCACACTGACGGGCGCCTTCTCTTGCAGGTCGCTGGTATTCATCTGCGCCAAGCGAACGTCAGCCTCGGCATCCACAAACATCACGGCGTCAGCACCTATTTTCTTGGCGCGCACCTGGCCATCGTCGCGTAGCATATCAAAGCCAAAAGCACTCACTTCCTCGGCTTTTTCCTCCTGGCTGACACGCTTCCAGAAAGAACCTTCGGCATGCAGCGCCATCAGATGATTAAACTCGTGCTCAGTAATTCCCTGACTGCGCTTATACACCTCAATCACAGACTTGCCGCCCACATAAACCACATGCAGGTCCCAACCATTCGACATGCGGCGTTCTTCCAGTTCCGAGGAGGCCGGGCGCCGCCCATCGGAAGTCTTGAAGTAGATTCTAACATCTGAAGAACCGGACAAATATTCTAGATATTTCACATAGGGCATGCCTCGGCGGCGCGTTGTTTCGATCGCATCGTCACGGTATACAATCCCTCCGGAAGCAAACAACCTGCGCTCAATGGAATCACGTCGCTCACCGATGCGAGCATCCGAGGCGTGAGAACACATCGAATTAATCATAAATCCCGCACAAACAGTTGCGAGTGTTCCTAAGCGAATGGGGTATTTCATCATTGAGCTATGAGAGCTATGCCCGCTCACTGTAAATGACAAACAAATCCGATGCATGCAGAATAAATTCTATTCCTCCTTTGACCTAGAACGCTTCCCTGCGACAGCTTCTCCCGAAGGCGACTATCGCAGCGCCTTTCAAATTGAGCGCGACCGGATCATATTCTCCTATCCGTTCCGACGGCTACAATCCAAGACGCAGGTCTTTCAATCAGGTGAGTACGACTTTTACCGCACACGGCTCACGCACTCGATCGAGGTGGCCAAGGTGGGCCGCTCCATCTGCGAATACTTGCTCGCCCGCTCGGGGCTTCTCAACGAGCAGTTCCACATCGACGCGGATCTAACGGAAGCCATTTGCCTCGCGCACGACATGGGGCACCCGCCCTTTGGCCACATCGGTGAGCGCAAACTCAATCAACTCATGAGCGCGCACGGCGGCTTTGAAGGCAACGGCCAGACACTGCGCATTTTAACCGAACTCATTTACGAACGCCCCGGACGCACAAAGGGCATCGCCCCCACGCGCGCTTTTCTGGATGGCGTCATGAAATATAAAGCCACGCAAAGCGACTGGATCCAACAGAGCGGACAAGCCCCCGAGCACCACTTCATCTACGATGAACAAGCCCAGTGGCGTGACGTGGTCTTCGATGGCCAAGCCCTGCCACAAGAACTCCAAAATATCCAAGCGCTGAACAAATTTAAAAGTATCGAATGCCAAATCATGGGTTGGGCCGATGATACCGCTTACTCGCTGCACGACATCGTCGATGGCATCCATGCCCGCTACATCAGTGTGAGCAGCTTGACCGAGTGGGCCGCCCGTCAATCACTCGACACGGCTCAGAGCAAACTGGTGGACACGCTATGCGAAAAAATCAAGACCAACAGCTACGAGCCTTACTTCGGCAGTCGCGTCGGCACATTCGTACATGCCTGCACATTGCGCCCACGCTCTGGTTTTATGAGTGATCGTAGCCATCGTCACGCCTTCGACTTAGAAATCGACCCGAGCGTAAAGGCCGAAAGTGCACTCTATAAGTCCATCGCACTCGACCTCATATTTAGATCCACCCAATTGCAGCAAATCGAGTTCAAAGGCGGCCACATTCTCAACCAATTATTTAGCGCACTCAGCGAGCATTGCGTAGAACCAGAAGGCAAAGGCCTCAACCTACTGCCCGCCTCGGTTCAGGCACTACTCTCGCACGAAAGCGATATCGCGGGGCGCTACCGCCGCCTCTGCGACTACACTGCCGGCCTCACCGACGGCTTGGCGGTGCGCACCTACAAACGCTTATTTGACGCAGACTTCGGCTCCATTGCAGAGATCCAATAAGCCACATCGCATTCACTAATAATCACTCCCACCACCTTGCGAACTGGTAAAATAGTTTGCCCCAGAACAGATCACGCCTTATCTAATCGCGCTCAATCCCCACTTACGCTCTATGGAATACAAGACCCAAACCCTGCAGGAACTTAAAGAAAAGAGCTCACTCGCAAGCTCAAAAAAAGCGCTCGTTGGTATCGACGGCTTTGTCGACGTCATCGTGCATCCCGTAGATCAACGCTCCGGCCCTGGCGACCAATTTCAGGCCATCCCCACCATCACCGAATTTGCCAACCGTATCGGCTCCGCCGCGGGCAAAAGTGCCAACATTGAAATGGCTCCCATCGTCGAAAAACTCGGGGGCAACGGCCCCATCATGGCCAACGCACAATCCGCGCACGGCCTCGATGTCCGCTACTTGGGCGCTCTGGGGCGTGACGCCATTCATAGCGTCTTTCATGAGTTCGCCGAAAAGACCAACGCGATCTCGATCGCTGACCCCGGCGTCACTCACGCCGCAGAATTCAACGACGGAAAGATCATGTTCGGCACCATGGCTAGCCTGGATGAAATCACCTACCAGCGCCTATGCGAATTGCCAGGCGAAGCGCAACTCATCCAAGTATTCGACGAATCCGACCTCATCGCCATGGTCAACTGGACGATGATCCCCTTCCTCACCGATGTCTTTAACAGTTTTCTGGAAAAAGTGCTGCCCGCCTGCTCCAAGGACAAAGCACGCACTTTCTTCTTCGACCTCGCCGACCCTGAAAAGCGCTCCGAAGCGGACCTACTGGAAGTGCTGGGCGTATTTTCTAAATTCGAGGCATTTGGCAAAGTGATCCTCGGCCTTAACCTGCGCGAAGCAGAGCAAGTCGACGCACTACTGGGCTTTTCACCACTACCCAACACTCCTGAAAACCTGCAAACTGTGGCCGCACGCATCCGTGAAAAGCTGCAGCTCGATACAGTCGTCATCCACCCCGTAGCCGACGCCGCCTGTGCCACTGCAGAAGGCACGGCCTACGCCGCGGGCCCCTACTGCGATAAGCCCAAGATCACGACAGGCGCTGGCGACCATTTTAATTCCGGCTTCGTCACCGCACGTCTAATCGGGCTCTCTCCCGAAGCAGCCCTCACCGTCGCGGTCGCCACCTCTGGCTTCTATGTGCGCACCGCAGTCAGCCCATCACTCGACGACCTCGTAGAGTTCATCGCAACTTGCTAAATGGCTGGACTCTTCATCACTTTCGAAGGCGGCGAAGGCTGTGGGAAATCCACCCAGATCGCGGCACTCAAGGCTCGGTTTGAAGCAAGCGGCCAGTCATTCGTGCAGACCCGAGAGCCGGGCGGCACGCCACTGGGCGAAGCAGTTCGTAATCTTCTTCAACACGATGCCGCGGGCGAAGGCATGTCGCCGGAGGCAGAGCTACTGCTGTTTGCCGCCAGTCGTGCTCAGCATGTAAGGGAGCTCATCGCACCCGCAATCGCCGCGGGGCAAATCGTATTGTGTGACCGTTTCCTGGACTCCACCACCGTCTACCAGGGTGTCGCGCGCGCGATAGACCCGCAGCAAGTCCAAGCAATCAACCAGTTCGCAATCGGGAGCACCCGCCCGGACCTGACTCTACTCATCGACCTGCCCCCCGAAATCGGCCTCGCACGTGTGCACAAACGCAGCGATGGGCAGCTCGACCGCATGGAGCAAGAAGCCATCGAATTTTTCCAAGCCGTCCGTCAGGGCTACCTCGCACTGGCCGCCGCAGAGCCCGAACGCATCCGAGTGCTCGATGGCAACCAAAGCATTGAAAGCCTCGAAGCCGAAATTTGGGACATTGTGCAAAGCAAAATGAACGGCTCCATCACAGCCAACACAAACTGACTACGTAGTCGTCGACTAGACGAAAGCGAAAGCGCAATCGCAGCAAGTCCGACGCAAAACGCGCATCAAGCTGCAAGATCCGAGCCTCCCCCCTCGTGAGATCTAGCGTCAGCGCCATATCATGAAAATTGCCAGGCGTACGCCAGCGAGGGAACTGTGCCTTATAGAAGGCCTCCTTCAAACTAAACAATAGACTGGCGCGCACTTGATCGCCCGCGACAAAGTTCTGCTCCAGCGGATGCACCACTTTTTGAATGGCACCCGCACTCAGCCGATTCGTCTTTTCCAGATCAAGCCCCAACAGCAACGCAGGCTCTGCCCGCGCCACAATCGCCGCGGCCAGACCTCGACTATGCGAAATACAGCCCGCCAAGCCCCGCGGCCATTGCGGCAGCCCCTCATCATCCGCCAACAAATCACCAGTAGATAGACCGAGCTGTGCCATCGCATGCCGCGCGCACCAACGCCCCGTCGCAAATTCGGCTCGCCGATGCGGGCCCCAGCCATCCACCCACCGGCGCTCCGTCTCGGAGAGCTCGGCGTCATGTGCCCCCACCAAGGCAGCTGTCGAAATCACGCCCTCAGGCGCCAACTCGGCCAGAGCGACTTGAATAACAGCAAGGGTGGATTCCATAGACATCCTTGCCAATAGAGGCAGCGAGACTCAAAATGGCAAGCCAGCGCAACACAGATTGCCGCCACAAAGTATCCGCAGCTAAATGACAACGAATACAATCCCAGCCTTGCCAGCGGGTCCGGCCAGTTTAAAACAGTCTCCATGCGGACGCTGATTATACTGCTATTGATTTCCTTGCTGGGCCTCAGCACGCGAGCCGCCGATCAAGTCGAAGGCGTCTGGGAGGTATTAGAAGGCTGCCGACTGGTCAGCGCCTCCTACAACGATGGCGACAGTTTTCGAGTCAAACACGAGAACGAGGAATACACCTTTCGCCTCTACTTTGTGGATGCCCCCGAAACTTCCAATACCTACATCGACCGCGTGCGCGAACAAGCTCGCTACTTTTCGATCCCAGAAGAATCCGTCACCGACACTGGCAAGCTCGCAACGACTTTCACCCAAAACTTCCTGCGCGGCGAATTCACCGTGATCACCAAATGGGAAGACGCCCGCGGCAGCAGTCGCCACAAGCGCTACTTCGCGCTCGTACAAAAGCAAAATAACTACCTGTCCCTCGAACTGACGCGTGCCGGCCTAGTACGCCTCTATGGCATGCCCACCCGAGACAGTTGGCCCGGCGGTGTCACTCCCCGCAGCTTTCTCGGACGGCTGAAAAACAACGAGCGCGAAGCACAACGCGAAGAAGATGGCATCTGGGCACTCGCCACCGGCTCAATGCAAATGGCCGGGCTCGAGGCACTTCAGGCCAGCACCGTGGCCAGCGGCATCGGCGAGCTCTCAACCGGCAGTCACGCGGACATGGGCACAATCCCCCTAAAAGATCGCCTCAATGTTAACACTGCCACGAGTGCGCAACTGCAAGAGCTCCCCGGAATCGGCAAGGCCTACGCAGCCCGCATTATCTCCGCACGCCCGATCGAGAGCATCGACTCACTGGTGCAAATACCTGGCATTTCCAACAAGACATTGGAAGGCTTTCGCCATTTAATCATCACCGAAGATCCACCCCCACCCGCATTTACGGTGGCATTTTACCAAGCAGAACTTGACCGCTACCTAAACACAGAAGTCACCGTTCAAGTCGCTTCCGTCAGCCCGAGTCAGCTCGAAAGCCCTGAGACTTTTCGCGCCGTCACCTTACAAACCGCCTACCAAGGCGAAGCCGGCGGCTCGATCACCGCCTACATTCCCGACGAGTACTACGACTCCTTTATCAACTATTACCGCGAGCCCGGCCGTGAATTCAAAGGCCTGCTCTATTCACGCGATGGCGAAATCGTCATGGTTTACGTTCGGAAATGATGCCTTGATCCATTATTGACCTTATCCCTCCAGCAGCACTCACTAGCCTACAATGAAACTTAGCGACTTCGACGCCTACCGCATCACCAAAACTCAGAACAATGAGATATCGAAAGTATCTTCAGATCCATGGAAGGATTTGCCCAGTAGTAAAAGCGAAGCGCGCAAAGAGCTAAGTGCTCTGCACCTACGCTTAACCGAACTACAGCAGCGATTCTTCGTGGATCGCCGCAAAAAGCTGCTCTTTGTGCTGCAGGGCATGGATACCAGTGGTAAAAATGGCACCATTCGCCACGTATTCCGCGGCGTCAACCCACAGGGCGTTCACGTGGCCAGCTTCGAGAAGCCCTCCACCCGCGAGCTCGCACACGACTATTTGTGGCGCGTGCACAAGCGCACCCCGGCCAAGGGTGAAATCATGATTTTCGACCGCAGCCACTACGAAGACGTCCTAGCCGTGCGCGTCAACAAGCTCAAGCCCCAGAGTGTCTGGAGCAAACGCTACCGCCACATCAATGACTTCGAACAACTACTCGCCGACGAGGACACCGTCATTCTCAAATTTTTCCTCCACATCGACCGCGACACTCAAAAGCAACGCCTACAAGAGCGCCTCGACACCCCCGCTAAAAATTGGAAATTCGACCAATCCGACCTCGTCGCACGTAGCAAGTGGCAAGAATATGTCGCCGCCTACGAGGAAGTCTTCGACAAAACCAGCACTCCACACGCGCCTTGGTACATCATTCCTGCGAACAAAAAATGGGCACGTAACCTCCTCGTCGCACGCATTGTCGTGAGCTGTCTAGAAGACATGCGCCTGAGCTATCCACAGGTCGATTACGACCCGTCAAAGATTATAATTGACTAGATTTCCTAAAATAGACGAAAAAACGTCTTGATTTCGTCGCTCAGCACGATTTGCTCGCCCCTTTTCCCATGAAAGCCACTATCAAAACACAAGGTCGCCAATTCACCGTAACCGAAGGCGATGTCCTCAAAGTAAACTCCTTCCCCGGAACGGAAGCAGGCGACTCTGTAGACATCAACGAAGTCCTCATGATCGGCGAAGGTGCAGACGCACGCTTCGGCAGCCCTCTCGTTGAGGGAGCATCCGTGAAGGCCACCATTCTCGAAAACAAGAAGGACAAGAAGGTCGTCGTCTTCAAAAAGAAGCGTCGTCAAGGCTACAAAAAGCGCCGCGGTCACCGCCAGCACCTTTCTGTTATCAAAATCGAATCCATTAACGGATAATTTTCAACCACTTAGGAGATACTGAACGATGTCACATAAAAAAGGACAAGGAACTTCACGTAACGGTCGCGACAGCAATGCAAAGCGCCTCGGCGTTAAAAAATTCGGCGGCGAAGCTGTCATCGCGGGTAACATCATTATCCGTCAGCGCGGCACTCGTTTCCACCCTGGCGCCAATGTAGGCATGGGCCGCGACCACACTCTGTTCGCACTCAAGGACGGCCGTGTTGCTTTTGATAAGCTTCACCGCACAATCAACGTCGTTGAAGAAGCCGTCGCTTAAAGCACGCACACATTTTTCAAAAAATCCCGCTCCTGCTTCAGGTGCGGGATTTTTTTTTTGCACTCAAAGTCAACGAAGCCTGAGCAAAATGCGAAAAATGGTTCGACCTAATAAGCCCGATCTTTAAGCCTACCCATAGATCCGATGGCTATATCACTCGAAGAGCTCCAGCAACAACGCCAACAAGTCCAACAGCACCTAGCATGGTTAGACGCGAAAATCGGCGAGCTCAGCCCCGAGGATCCAGCAGCCAGCACGATTAAAGCGCCTAGGTCCGAGGCCCAAACAGCGCCCACCGCGCCCACCGCGAACAGCAGCGCGCCCGAAACCAGCCCGGCACAAACGCCAGCGCACCCGAATTCCAACGAAACTGGCAACGAAACTGGCAGCGAAACATCCCAGCCAGAACCCACAGCCGAGTCGCCAAGCCAGGCAGACTCCAGCACCGCGCCTCCCGTGCCTGCGCCTCCCGTGCCTGACATCGAGAGCAGCTACAAAAATAAAACACAAAGCGAAATACAACGCGCGAAGATCGGCTGTCTGGTGCTGTTCGTGCTCGCGACTGCACTCTTTCTATTCCTACTCTTCGGGCTCCCCTACCTACTGTAACAGGGCCCTAGCAGGCAGCCAACAGCCTAACGACGCATCGTCCGCAGCAAACCGATCACCGTCGAAAGCACCCCAGCCAATTTAAAGAGTTTTAAACGTCCTCGATTCGCCAAACCGCGCTGAATCAAGCCAAACGCGACCGGCCGAATCGCAGGAGCCAATTGCTTAATTGAAAACGCGTAAGCTCCGACACGCAGACACTTTTTAGCCAATGGCGCAAAGTAGCTCGCAGCCACAGCGATTTGAGCTCGCTCCACATCCGAGCGCATTTTGAGCTCATTTATTCGCCTGATTTCACGACGGTTCCCAAACATGCAAAATCCTTTCTAAGTTCCTCGCGCGTGTGCTCAAATGGAGCCGCCCCTCTGCGTAAAGCATACAGAAGCAGTGCCACACACACAGCTACCAGCATCGCATTCAGCAACATCCAGACGCCGGCCACATGCACGCGATACTCAACAGGGGCGAGCAAAATTAGAAAGATGCCTGCAAAGGTCACCCCCAGCAAAGCAAAACCAGCCGAAAGCATCACTGCAGCAAGCAGACAAGCTGCGCGGCGCTTCTCAATGACAGTCTCTAAGGAGAACATTTCCAGGCGAGACTCAACGATCCCGCCCAGCGCCCGCAACGCGGACTCAGCTGCATTCAATGCATCCATTCAGCGCTTATTTATGACGACTCGTTAAACGGTCGATCACGATACCCGCAACAACTGCAATCCCGATCGACTTCCATGGATTCTTACGAATGCAAGACTCCACCTCATCCGTCTTCTCAACTGCGACTTCCTTAACCTTTTCGCCCTCCGCTTTAAGCTTTTCCATGGTTTCCGCGAGTTGCTGACGCAAGTCCTCGGCCTTGTCCGAAAGAAACTCCTTAGACTCATCGCTCGCAGACTCCGTCAGCGATTTAGCATCCGCGACCAAGAGCTTCAGGTCGGCGACCAACTTATCGCGATCCGACTGTAGATCATTCGCTTGGCTGGTAGTCGATTTGGTACTTGTTGATTTCTGTGGCATAATCGTTCCTTGGTTTGATTTTTAATTTTCAGTGAACCCCTAACACAACAGCCCCCGTGCCAACCACGACACGCAGAACGTAAGACACTGACAAAAAGCCAGTTAAAAACCACCCACGAAAAGCGCCGCACAGCCCACAATGCAAAGCGCATGCCGACAAACAGCAGCGAGTATGCAGAATGCAAGGCACAGCCTAAGCAAACAGAGAAAACAGCGACGCCTAAGAGTGCCAAGTGCGCACCCACAATTCACCGAACAGCGATAACGATTACAAAATACAGCGATGCTTGACCTTAAGTAAACACTTGTTCAGTATTTAATTTCAACAATACGACAAAAAGGAAGCTAGGTGAAAGAACGGCACAACATCGAATAGAAACGCGCGAAATACACATGAACCCCGAATCCATTCACAAAATGCAAAGCCAGTTCGACACGCTGGCGCAACAACACCCCGACGAGCCGCAAGTGGAGTTCTGGTTCGCCCGCGACTTACAAGAACCACTCGGCTACGCCCGTTGGGAGAACTTCCAGACCGCCATTCGTCGCGCAATTGAGTCTTGCGAATCAACTGGTTACGAAGTCGGCAACCATTTTCGTGGTGTCACGAAAATGGTCCCCCTTGGCAGCGGTTCCGAACGACCAGTCAACGATTTCATGCTCACCCGCTACGCGTGCTACCTGATCGCTCAGAATGGCGATCCACGCAAAGAGCCGATTGCTTTCGCTCAAAGCTATTTTGCCCTGCAAACCCGCAAACAGGAACTGATTGAGGAGCGTCTCGAATGGATGCGCCGGATGGAAGCGAGAGAAAAGCTCAGAGCTTCCGAGAAAACCTTATCGGAAAATATCTACGAGCGCGGAGTCGACGACTCCGGCTTCGCCCGTATCCGCTCGAAAGGTGACGCAGCTCTCTTCGGAGGTCATCCGACCCAAGCGATGAAGGAAAAGTTTGGCATTACAAAGACACGCCCACTGGCTGACTTCCTCCCAACCCTGACGATTGCCGCCAAGAACCTTGCCACAGAAATGACCAATCACAATGTGCAGCAAGACGACCTGCAAGGTGAACACGCCATCACCAAGGAACATGTGCAAAACAATACCAGCGTGCGCCAAATGCTGGGAGAGCGCGGCATCCAACCCGAATCGCTCCCACCAGCCGAAGACATCAAAAAGCTCGAACGCCGCGTGAAGCGTGATGAAAAGAAGCTAGAAAAAGACGCTGGGCGTCTGCCAGATGAAGGGAATCAAGTATGATGGCATCACTCCAGAACAACTACTTAAAGAAGGCTCAGGCGTGACAAAAAGGCTAATCAAAAACACAAATACACAAAGAGTTCTATTTGTTTTGGGATCCGGCGTCTCATCAAGAATTTGTCCCGATGTGCAGGAACTGACGCGAACTGTTCTGAACCCAAATCCAAAATGGTTCGGTTACGATCAAGACAAGGAATTCCGCGCAATCGTCGACTTCCTCAAAGCACTGGAAGAACATGCGAGGCCCACTACAGGCGCATGCACATACGAAGATCTATTCTCTATGTGCGATCAACTCGCAAAATTTGAACTGGGAATCATACCCGACCCTGCACTCCGACTGTTTCGCGACAAGATATATGAAGAAAGTAAATCGCAGTGGGCATTTTATGCACAAGAAGATAAATCATATCTACAAAAGTTGCCATTAGCGGCGATCAGCCAAAAGGCCCAGCACGCCATACACACAGTCATTCGTAGAGCCTTAATCAGCAAAAATGATCCGGGTAATCAACTCAACCTCATCGCAGAGGTCATACACAAATTGGGGCCAGGAAATGTAGATATCCTGACTCTAAACCATGACTGCTTAGTTGAAGCTTTACTTGATCGCCAAGGCATCAAGTGGACAGACGGATTCGATTCTCGAATTTCACAAGATGGCGATGTCATTAACTTCGATGCGCAAGCTTTCGAACACCGTAGTCGAGTTCGAATTGTCAAAATGCATGGAGGCTGTGATTGGCATTACGCTGGAACCTCAATTGAGAATTTTCGTTGGGTTAAGAACCCCACAGAAAGTGAAATAGACCTGTGCAGTGATGCGCACGGGGATCAATTTCGTAGCATCGTAGAACGTGCACCGACTCTGACTGGCACAACAACAAAAGCATCAGCATACACTGAAGGAGTTCACGCAGAACTCTACATTGAGGCTAAAAAACTATTAACCGAGCATGATCGGATCATCTGCTCAGGATATGGCTGGAACGATTATGGCTTCAACACGATGCTAGCTGAATGGGGAAAGCGTCAATTGTGGCACGAGAAAACACGACGACATCCCCAATTATTACTACTCCATACAGAAAGCAAACTGGGGGAATTCAAACATCCTAAAAACCACAAACACCTCAGAAGAAATTTATGGTTTTGGCCTTTGAGCTGGGAAGAGGACTTATCCCTGATTTGGAATGAGAGCTATTTAGACTGGTTTCGTTGTCACAAGAAATGGCTGAGTTGCACCCGGTTTTCAGAAATTGAAGATTTGTTCTCAGACCAGTAGAGCCGCTCTTGCTTCGATTACTTTGTGGAAGCCATCCTTTGCCCCGCCTAACTGAGCCTTTTCCTAACCACCGATATACTTCAAGAGGTCGCGTGTTCGGATAATAGCGGACGGATAGCCGTTCTACATCAAAATAAAATTAACATACAAACCATAAAGCGTCACATTACGGTTTGTCGATACTCCAAAAAAACGACGCCTTCGCTCTGCTCGTAAAGCCACATGCTCATCTTATTCGCAGTGATCACTGCCGTCGTTCATAGCACCCAGCCAGACAAGAGGAGGTCATCGTTCCAAAGCGACAAGACCGGGCGCGAAGCAAACCGGACCCTATTCAATTTCGAACGCAAAGGTCTTATTTAATATGACACCTTAGGCCTGCTCTAAATTCTAGCAGTGCGGTATCCTCGGTTCTCTGAACCGGGGCGGCGAGGCTCGCTGAGCCGTAACCGGCATTTGAATTAGCCTTCGACCAAAGATTACATTTCATACTATTCCTAAAAGTGTTTGATCCTATTGAGACCTCAGCTCGCCCTTCAAAAAGCTCCGCGGACGCCTCGCGAAGCAATCCCGACTTCGTCCGCCAGTTACGGCTGACGATTCAGGGTATAGTCTAATTTGATAAAAGAACGATCGGCTTCACTAAATGGAATTTCGACTTCAATGTATTGCGATTGTGCGTCTTCTTCTATGATTCGCGTATGCGACTGCAGCGGCTCCCAGCCCGAGTCCAAGTTTGAGGTATTCAAAACTTGAATACCTCCGTCTAACTCGCCCCGACGTGCCCAGTATCGGAGCACCAAACTACTCGTTGTGAACTCTGTGCTCATCACTTCGGCGCTTTGATTGAATAACTGAGGATCACTGCCTGACAAATACTCTTGTATATTTAATAACTGATCGCCGTCGGGGTCGCCTGTGGGTTCCAGATCAGCCCCACTCACTCCGACCAACTCTGCCGCCTGCCACTGAGCGTATGTTTGCCCAAAATGAGCGACTAGTATTTGATCTGCATTCATCGTCAAATCGAGGGCGGCATGACTGCTATCTGAATCACCGGACCATCTGATGAATGACCAGCCATCTTCAGGAACCGCAGTGAGCGTGACCGTCTCCCCATCTTCAAACCGATCCTGAGGGACCGTAGAATCAATACGTCCGGCACCGACGACATCGTGAACTAATAAATGGTAGCTGGTAAAGGAAGCCGTCAGGTCCTTATCCTCACTCATCGTGAGAGTCAGTTGATTCAAGCCACCTGGCGTATCACCTTCCCATCCGGTGAATTCAGTATGCTTATCCTCCAGAGCAACCAAATTCACCTGCGCATTACTTGTGTAGCGAACAGCATTGGTATCTTGACCGGTCTCACCATCGCCGCTGGTCGATACGTTGAGTAACCATTCTGGAACCACGACACTCGCCACGCTTGTGCTCTTAAAGTTGTTGTTTGAGTATTTTTCCTGAGCGGAGTCTTTTGGATTAATCTGCGACAGCACATAATAGCTGCCCCCCTTAATCGTATCAGGCAGCGTCCCCTCGGTCACCCACTGATTGCTCTGCATGGGGTCTGGCAACCCTGCTGCCACACTCGCCACACCGAGCACTGCATCATCGTCGCTCCAATACTTATCTTTTGATAATCTAAATTCGATATCGAAAGGCACTGAAGTGCTGGTCTCAGAACTGGCATTAAACACTTCGAAATCGAGTGCTATCGTATCACCGATACCATATTCACCCGCCGTCACGTTTAGCGAGCGATTCACCCAGTCGAATTCTGAATATAGAATCAATCGCGATCCAGTAAGGTATAAGTTCCCATCGACCGTGGATGCTCCATCGACGAAGTCAATTTGCTTGAGCAACTCCCAACTAAGCCCATCGGCAGAAGCATACAAGTCGCCGTCAGAATTAACATAAACCAGACCATCTAAGCCTGCAGCAAGATCGTCTGGTGTATTAGATCCGGCAGGGAGTGTCGTGGCTGATTGCGTCCAAGTCAGGCCATCAGTTGATCGATAGGTAACATAACTGCCATATGAGCTATAAGAGAGCAGAACCACTGCACCATCAATTTCAACAAAATCATAGATCTTGCTAGCTGGGGAGACGCCTGCCGCCCAAGTCGCACCATTGTCATACGAGATCGCGAGATCACTGATTCCCGAAAGGCTTGTGCCTTGGAGAGCAATCAGCATCGAAGCCCCCGGCACGACAGCCACCGTATTTAGCGTCGCATCGACTACAAAATACTCCCAATGGATACCGTCACTTGAACGCGCAAATTTTCCATCAGAAGCAGCGGCGACAAATAAACCACGCAGGCGATCAAAGCGTATTTCTGTAGGTGCGTCTTCTAATACAAGAGTCCAGTTTTTACCGTCGGTTGATTGATAGAGGTCAGAATTGATACGTACCAAAAACTTCCCGGCACCATACACCACATCTTCGATTGATTGAATCATCGTCCAACCGTCGAAGCCCGTAGTCGGCCGATGCCACGACTTGCCCGCATCCTCGGACCACGCAATTCCAGGATAGTGTAAGCTGTGATTCGCGACCCAGATCCCGTTGCCCTCAACGATGTTCTCAATGCGCATGGGATCGTTTTCCAACGTCTCCACTGTCCAGGACTGAAGATCGCGACTATAAGCAATTCCTTCATTCGTAACGGCGACAGCGTAACTGCCATCGGCAAGTTGCCAAATTTCAGATGAACCTGAGGGTTTGCTAGCTAACCTTGACCAGTTGACTCCATCAAGTGAGCGATAAACCGCGGAACGTGTGACGCCCACATACTGCCCTGAAAAATACTCAATGCTCTCCGCGAAGGCGTCTCCAGTGCTTGCCTCCCACAAAAGTCCATCTTCGGAGCAGGCCAAAATCTCATCATCATCGAAAAGAAAAAAGCGATTAGCCAAGAATTCAATACGATCCGGAGTCGCTCCAGCCCAAGCCGCAGGGCTCCATGCATTCAAGTCGGACGAGAATTGCACACTTCCGTCTGCCATGATCGCCACAAACCGGTCCAGCCCCCAAGCCGCATCAACGGCACGCCCTAACCCTGTATTCGTAAACTGCACCTCATAATCCGATGTAATTTCAAATGTATATAAAGCGGTATCAATCGAATAGCCGCTATTAATCGCAAGACCACGCCCCGAATCTCCCAACACGATTTTTGAGAGATTGAAAAGCGATTTTGTTGGCGAATTAAACCACTGAAATCCGTCGACGGAGAAAACAATACCATCTCCAAGGCTCGACATCGAATAAGGCGCTGCAAAAATACCATCATTGAACTGAAGCGCCTGAATGATCGTTACATTACTTCCCTCCATTTGAGAGGCAACCCAGTTCTGCCCATCAAGTGAGGTGTAAAATACACCCTCGCTGCTTGATAAAATCTGCAGCTCATTGCCAGCAACCGCGAAGCTAGGTTTTGAATCCAGTTTGGGGAGTTGTAGAGTCTCCCAAGTTTCAAAGTCACTACTTCGTAAGGTTATGCCATCTCGTGTGAAAAGATAAATATCGTCCCCGAACTGCGCGCTTCCAACGGTCTCATAAAGACTATAAGGCGAATACCACGCGGGATTCTGACTTTTATTCACCGATATTTTGATCAATGCACTTGTTCTCAGGCCACTGTCATCGGTAGCAATTGCTCTGAGGTCGCCCAAACCGCTTTCTTTGACGAAGACGTTAAACTCGTGACTTCCTTCAGTAGTGCTACTGTAAACCAGGTCGCCACGCCAATAGCAGTTAATCGAGTTGAAGTGTCCTTCAGGATCGAAGGCTGTGATTTGAACAGGCACATCAGTAAATTCAGATACAGTGCCATAGTCGACGGGAGCGACGATCTCACAAACTGGCGCGCTGGATACCGGCGTTCCTGATTGCATAATCAGCCCGTCGTCACCAACTCCGACAATCGTGTTCAGCCCAAACGCCACATCATTAAACGGAGCATTGAGTGCGCTAGTGCCCCAAGTGATTCCATCTGCGGATAAATATATCTGACTCCCGGATACGATACCAAACTGGCTTCCAATCCTGAAAAGATTCGGGATCGAACTAAGGGTCAAATTTGTGGTATGACTGCTCCAACTGGAGCCACCATCTGCTGAGATATGAAATTTGCGGTAAGCATCATAGACATAGATTTTGCCACCCTCTGCCAAGATACCATTCTGATACCCTTGTCCACCGGGAAGCGCGAGCACTTCCCATAGCTCACCGTCTGTAGTGACCGACACACGGGACCAGCTAGATACAATAATTCGACCGTCCATCGCATACAAACGAGAATTCCCAGAGACAGAAATCTCTTCGTTTTGTGTCCAGTGACTACCATCCGTAGATTCGTAAAGTTTGGCAGAACTGCTACTACCATGATCGTATTGAATCATATAGTAACGCCCATTTCCGAAAACGATATCAACTAACAGACCTTGCTGAGCATTCAGCAGCGGTTCTAAACTCGCGGGGTGAGTGCCCCGATATAGATACTGGTTCCCACTGGAATATGGGTTCGAAGACTTTGCCCAGAATAGGTCGTTCGCATAATGAATATCGCCGACACTATAATCCGCCGAGCTCGGCGTTACAATCTGGCTCCAATCACTCCCGTCGGCGGAATAGTACATTCTGCCTGAATAAGAAGTCTTCCAGAAGGCATAAAATCCGTGGTCGGTCGAAATGACTCGATCCAGATCGTCAGTGATCCGATTAAATTCCTCCAAATTTAAGTTCTCAACAGTAGTCGAACTGGCAAGCAAGCCGCCTTCGCCACCAACAAGGATCCGATCATTATCTGCAATTGCCTGGGTAATATCCTTCGCCGTAGTCGAGCCACGAACGTATTGTAGCCCAGACCAATTCGGTAGGGATGTAGATGTATAATAGCTTCGTCCTTCGAAGCCATAGAATTGACCGTCATGAAACCCCATCACTTCTTTCAAGTCCCCATTTCCCAGAGCATCCCAAGTGATACCGTCTACAGAACGAAAGACCGCCGATGAGAAATTCACATAGAAATACCCCTCAATAAAATGACAATACTCCCAATTATGCGAAGCGCCGTAAGGAACGGTCGCTTCCACCCAGTTGACGCCATCTGAGCTGGAGTAAACTGTCTTAGAATTCGATTTGAATGCAAGAAAACGCCCACCGCCGGCTCGCAGCATACCAATATTCGTCAGCGAAGTCGTCGACCAATCAATGCCATTACTTGAGTGCCAAATACGGCGATCTCCTGTGCGCAAGACAAACAGCCCATTTTCAAATTCAATGCTTTGTGGTGTTTCATTTCCAAAACTGACCAAGTGCTTCGTCCAAACGACGCCATCAGGAGACGTTAAGACCGGCTTTGGATCGAAAAATGAACCTTCCCCGAGTCCAACGGCAACAAACTGACCATTGCCATAAGTAAGGTCAAAAACACGCACATCACCGGGCAACTCGATGGATTGCCAGACACCACCATCAATAGATTTTAAAAGCACCGACTCAGTTCCGGTGGCAACGGCATAGTAGACGCCATCGTGTATCAGCATGCTTCGTATCTCTGCACCCTGTGGCAGCGGGTTTCTCCAGATCCAATCTTCTAAAGGATTCGCAACCACATCCAATGCCATCGGGCGAGAAAGTCGCGTGCCCTCACTATTAGAGACAAGCACTTCATAGATGCCAGCATCGGCACCTTCAACATGATTAAAACTCAGAACCGGAGCATCTTCATCAGGTAGAATGACGCCGTCTTTTTTCCACTGATAAGTTAATGGTGCGCTCCCATAAGCTCGCACGGATAATTCTGCATAAGAGCTACTGGCCAATGCTTTACTAGACGATTGCCAGGCGATTTCAGGCGCGCTCAGAAACTGCATGATCGTGCTCGCGTCACTTTGTACGCTCGTATGCTCATTTCTGATCAAGCAATGGTAGCTACCAAAGTCTTCTTCACGTAAGGAGTAAAACCGCAAGATGCTTTGATTGCCTCCCGCAATCGCATTGCCGTCACGATACCACTGATAAGAGAGGTCCAGTCCACTACTGGCTCCCACAGAAAGAGTGACGACATCACCAACCTTGGCATTTCTCGACTGAGGTTGTGAGTAAATCGAAATATCACTTTTATAAGCACCGTTTAGCTGAAAATCACCTGCAGGAGTTTCTCGGTAAGAATCAACGACAAAGAAATACTCTTGCCCACTTTCAGCCGTGAATTGGAGCGCGCTCGTCAATGAACGACCACCATCATCATCTGAAGCCACCTCACTCAAAACGCCTGCATCCCGCGTATAGACTGCTAGAACAGTATCAAAGCCCGAACCCAGTGTATTTAAATAAAAGACTTCATCCTCAGCAGCAACCCACTGATACCAAACACTCCGAGAAGTCGCCACCCCGGCATGCCGGGGCTCCAGCGGTTCATGAGTCGCCGCAAAATTAAAACCATCCACGGAGAAGTTCGAAGCCTCAATGCGGACCGCTTCATTAATATTATCATTTGCAGCGCGCTGCATGAGAGTTAAATGAAACGTATTCAGCGCTTCACCCGTTGAATCGACTCGAATGCGGTAGGTCGTGCCCGCCTCAGTCTGAAAATAGCCAGACCGGCTGCTCGATTGACTTGACAGAAGTGCTGTCTCGTTGACTTGCGACTCTTTAAAAACCGCCACCCAGCCCTCATTCGAACTCGCTTGAAAGCCTAACTGCATCCAACCATCTTGCTCACTCGTGATAGTGAACCACAAACTGCCCGTTCCATCCATGGGGGCCTGATAGCCAATGAGCGCCTCATCCACCGTTGCACCGACGGTGCTCCCAGTCCACTCAGCATAGGGCCATGACAGTTCAATCGCATCATCATAGGCATCTCCCATGACTGCGCTGCTGCTTAGCTCCAACGCATTATTCAACGACAGTATGCCCGCAAAGCGTACCTTCCCCTGCATCGCGTCGGTATTTTTGACCGACGCATAAAGTCGATTCAAGAGCTCATCGACCCCCTCATCTGGATACTCAGCCTTCAATAATGCCAGTGCTCCACTCACATGTGGTGCAGCCATGGACGTGCCACTCAAATATCGATAAGAACTATCCCCCACCTCGCGCGGGCGTGGAGGCACCCCATCGACATACCTGCCCATAACAAATGATGTCGACCAAATCGATTCACCGGGCGCAGAGAGATCAACAGTACCAGTTCCGAAATTCGAGAACGTGGATAACTCCCCGTCACGTCGGTGAGACGCAACCGATACGATATTATTCAAATCATAGCAGGCAGGGAACTGTGGCTGATAATCATTATTTCCGGAGTTATTTCCCGCCGATGCCACAAAAATGACACCATTCGCGTATGCGTATGCGAGCGCAGTTTGCATCGCCGCGCTCTCACCTCCACCACCAAAGCTGCCGTTTATAATATCCGCTCCCATGTTGACGGCATAATAGACACCGCTAATCGCGCCTGAAGTCGTCCCACGTCCATTCTCGCCCAGAAACTTCAGCGCCATCAACTGCACATCCCATGCAACACCGGTGACTCCAATACTATTATTGCCGACCGCGCCCACCGTGCCTGCGACATGCGTCCCATGCCCATTATCATCATCTGGGCTCTTCGATGGATTTATAAAATTCGCTCCATGAATATCATCAATCCACCCGTTGCCATCGTTATCAATGCCGTCACCAGCGATCTCCGCTGAATTCACCCACATATTAGCCGCGAGGTCCTCATGAAATGTCAAAATACCAGTGTCTAAAATCGCGACAACGACCTCCGCGGCCGAGGTCCGACGCTCCCAAGCCTCTCTCGCATCGATATCGTAGTTGGAATAATGATTAAGGCCCCACAAAGTATCATGCTCATACGCAGGATCATTCGCGGCTAACTGTCCTAATTTCAAATAGTCAGGCTCCACCGATGCAACCACATGTGTCATCGTCGCAATTTCGCGTTGCGCCTCAGTAAGCGCCTCTTCACTCACCAGCGGATCAAAGGCTGCGAGCAAAAAAGGACTCGTAGCGGGAGTGTCCCGAACCTCATACCCCGCAGCAAGAATAGCTTGCCGCAATTGCTCTTTGCTCGTGCCAGCCTCAGGCATCACGATTAAATGGTCCGCGACCATCGAACGAACAGATTGCACTGCATCAGCAGCGTCCTCAACTGGCGCCGGCACCACTTCTTCAGATCGAATTAGTGGATAATGAAAATCGGTTTCGTAGAGGCGAACAAACCTTCGAGGTCCGTGCGCGTCTTTGGGGATCTCCCAAGTCCGCAAAACCTGCGTCGTAGATGAGTCAAGAAAGCCCGGAATTCGACTCACTAGGGCCGAGCCTAGTCGCGCATCGTCATCCTGAACTTCGTCTCGCGATTCTGCTACAATCGTAGAGCCCAGAGTATGATCTAAGCGGGTCGAAGGAAGCGTATTAGTGACTGTGTTGCCAGAAGCACTCTGCAGGCGATCGTCAGCAGAAGCGATCACTTCGCCTTGAGATAAGGTGGAAACTATGGCTTGATGCTTTGTCTCTCCGCCCTGCTGGCTCAGGAACAAGAATAGTAATACAGCGGAGGCACAAATAAATGTATAAAATTTATTAAATTTTCCCATCGGGAAAATGATAATTACCAAAATTCAATCCCTGCAACAGATAAACTTCGAAAAACACAGTTAGCATAACGCTCGATTCAACGAAATAGATTGATTGCAGTATAAGTTCCACACGTTGTGGCGCCTGCACATGTTGCATAAACAATGAAGCAGTCGAATGGTGCCTGCTTTCGAGGGCGTCAAGCGCAAGCCGCCGTCACCACGACTCACACGATTCATACCCGAGAAGCTGAAAGCCCACCGATCCACAGCAGCTCTCATGACGCGGGCGGGCGCCCAAAGGCATAAAAAACAAGTCGCACCCCTACATCAATGATGCCGCCGCACTCAACATAATACGCAGCGCGATCGCTCCGGCACTCGGCGGGCGTCACAAGTAACGCCCCCTACGCCTTCGCCTGCTCGTAGAGCCACTTGTCCATCTTGTTGGCGGTGATGACACCGTAATTCATGGTGCCGAGCCAGCCGGACATGATGATGCCGACGGAGCCGGCGTGGTAGAGGCCTTGGATTTGATCGGAAAGTTCCATCGAGACCTTGAGGCCTTCGAATTTGGTGCCGAAGGAGGTGCCTTGCATGGACTTGGTGTAATAGTTCACCGTGCGTGGGGTGGCGGCTTCGATGTGGTCGATCTTGTCGCGCACGCCGGGGATGAAAGTTTCCAAGCTGCTGACGCACTCTTCACACATGCGGGCCTTTTCGGCTTCGTATTGTTCGTCGGTTAAATCGTTCCACTCGTCCCAGCGGGCGTTTAAGGACGCGACCACGGTGTAGCGTGGCTCCTTGAGGTGTGGGCGGGTTTCCGGATAATAAACGGAAAAGGTGTGGCTGCTAGTGTGGATCGATGTGAGCTCATCGATGGTGTATTCGGGGGCTTTGGAAGTAAAGACGAGGTCGCCAATGTTCGGGATGGTCTCGCCCTTCTTGATGCCCATGTAAACTTGGCAGGAACTGGTGTTGTTACGCACCGCCTTGGCCTCGGCCACAAACTCGGAGCTGAATTTATCTTCGCCCACCAGATACTCGATGGTGTTGCGCACGTTGGCGTTGGAGAGCACGGCCTTGCACTTGACGGTACGGATCGGGAATTCTTCGCTGCCGGAGTTTTGACTGCGCACGCGCACGCCGACGACTTTGCCGTCTTCCACATCCACGCCTTCGACCAGTGCATTCTTGCGCACCTCGCAGCCGTTTTTCTCCAGCTCGGCGACCATCTTTTTGATCAAAGTATCGGTGCCGCCTTGGAAAGTGAACACACCCTTGCTCATGAAATTGGAGAATACGATCCCGTACGTAATGGCAGGGTCGTCGATATGCGAGCCGTTGGCGTAGGAGATAGGCTCCATTAGCAAGCGATGCACATCGCTGCGGCCGGGGAAGAACTCTTCGAACATTTCACCCGTCGTCTGGGTGTTGTCGTCGTAGAAATTCATCTGGCGCAGGTGGGTGTAGAAGGCTTCCACCTTCTCGCGGTCGACTTTGAAGTCGTTGACCAAAATATTGGTAAAGTCTTCGCGATCGAAGGAGGTCCACACATCCATCTGCGGATTAATGAAACGAACATCTTTGAGCTGGTGGATAGAATCGGCGATCTCCTTGGTCCAATATTTGCGACAGCTCTTGACCATGCCATGCGGGAAGCCGTGCAAGGAGATATCGAAGATGTGTCCACCGGGACGCTTAAACCAAGTCGCGAGCCCACCGAACTGGTAGTGGTGTTCGAGCAAGAGGACCTTGTGACCGTTCTTCGCCAAGTAGTTCGCCCCGGTGAGTCCACCCAAGCCGGAGCCGATGACGACGACGTCATATTCTTCTTTAATGCCTTTGAGCCAATCCTTTGCCATAATATTTCAGTTTGTAATCAGAAAATAGAGGTCAGAAGACAGAAGGCTAAATCGACGAACCCGCAAGGTGAAAAATCCGAGGCTGCAGGTATGATAGGGTTGGAGTCCCGCATTTATGCGGTTTATTGCAACGAATGCCGCCTAAAGGCGGGACTGCAACCTGCTCAGATAGCCACCGGTCGGAAACGGAGCCGATACGTCTCGCCTTGGGGCACTTCAATTCCAAGGTGAGCTGCATCGAGCGAAGTAACATGCGCCCGACTATCAACCAGCGGCTATCACGAAGCGGGCGTGCACCCAAGGGCATAAAAAACAAGTCGCCCCCTACGTTTTAATGCCCGCAAATGCAGGCGTATTCCTCTAGCTGGCAGCCGCCGCAGACGTGTTGGTTCAGATAGAACTTCTCACGCACGGTTTTAGCCTCGGGAGATGGCTTGATCGAGAGCACGATCGGCATGCGAGGCTGATCCGCGAGGGGCTCAACGGAACGCAACACGTCGCCGACGCGCTCGAAGCTATATTTCACGGGTGCGGAACGATCCCCGCCGATGAGACTCACCGTTTGTTGCTCGGGCGCAATCGCCTCACCCTCCGCGTTCAGGAAAGTGATTTGCGCGTAGCGCTCGGGGGTGAGAAAGAACTCCGCATGGGGCTCAACTTGCTCGACGACGCGTCCGCCATTGGGACCGGCGGATTCGGCTGCCTGCGCAAGCGATGCGGCGCTAAGCAGGCTGAGGCTGACTAGGAGGGCGGTGATGTATTGTTTGATTTTCATAATATTTGATTGGTTGCTTGGATTGGGTGACAAATACCTCGCGCCACTACTCAGAAGCAGCGGATTCGAGGCGGATGGATTTCTCTGCCGACTGGCGACAGAAAGTGTAGAAAATGGCGGGCGTCACTGCGAGGCCGAGCAGCGTGGAGCTGATCAGGCCCCCGACGATGACAATCGCCACGGGATTGAGAATTTCTTTGCCGGCCTCATCGGCGGCCAGCAGCAGCGGCACCAAGGCGAGTCCGGCGGAGATAGCGGTCATCAGAATCGGCACCAGGCGCTCTTGGGTGCCACGAATCACCATGGCCTTGGAAAAGGCTTCGGCCTCGTGGCGCATCAGATGCAAATAGTGCGAGAGCAACATGATGTTATTGCGCGCAGCGATCCCGGTGACGGCGATGAAACCGACTAAGGTGGCGATGCTGATATTGTTGAGCGTCAGGCTGGTATAGAAGATCCCACCGACCAAAGAGATCGGAATGATGGTGAGCACCACCACGACAAAGCTAAATGTTTTAAAGTAGCTATAGAGTAGGAACACGATCAGCAGCAGGATCAGCGAACACATGATCAGAATGGTGCGACGCGCCTCTTGCTGCGCTTGATACTCGCCCTCGAAGGAGACGGTGTATCCGAGCGGCAACTTCAGCTGTGTCGCCACAGCCTCTTGCAACGCTTCCACCACCTGATTGAGATCGCTCACAGTGGGGTTGATCGAAACCACAAAGCGGCGCAGTGTATTTTCGCGCAAAATGGTATTGGGCCCCTTGGCCTGGCGGATGTCGGCCACCGAACTGAGCGGCACGCGCTGCCCGCTCTGGGTATCGATATAGAGATTCGCCAAGCGCTCGGGCGACTCACGCCACTGTGCCGGCAGTCGCACCACCAGATCGTACACACGCTGGCCTTCGTAGACTTCGCCCACCACTTCGCCGCCCATCAATGCGGCCAGTTGCGTATTTAACTCACCGGGCGTGATGCCGTAGGCGAGTGCCCGGTCGCGGTTCACCTCGATGCGCAGTTGCGGGATCAATGCTTGCTGCTCGGCGCGTGCCTCTTCCAGGCCGGGAATGGCGCGGGCGATCTCGGTGACCTCGTTGCCCAGACGTCGTAACTCGGCGAGGTCAGGCCCGTAGATTTTAACCGCAACCTTGGCCGACACCCCACTCAACATGTGTCCGATGCGATCGGCCAAGGGCGTGCTGAGCGCGCTAAAGGTACCGGGTATGGTGCGCATGACATCGCGGATTTCCGCCAGAACTTCGTCGCGACTGCGGGCACTCTCGTCAGTAAACTCGACGTCAAACTCCACGGTCGACACTGGCACTACGTGGTCGCCCCGCTCGGCACGGCCGACGCGATAGCCCACGGTTTCGACTTCGGGTATTTGCAGCAATAAATTCTGCGCGGTTTCGGAGAGTTCGGTGGTATGCTTCAGCGAGGTGCCGGGCGCGGTGGTGGTGGCAATCAAGGCCGTGGGCTCACGAAAGGCGGGCAAGAAGTTGCCCCCCATACGAATCACCGCACCATAACCGACAAACAAGAGCACCCCTGTCAGCGCCAGCACTAACAAAGGTTGCGAGAGCGAAAGACGCAACCAGGTCGCGCCATAGCAACGTTTCAAGCTGCGCACCACAAACCCATCGCGGTGCACATTGCCCGCTGCGGGGTTGAGCAACAGCGAGCACAGCACCGGAATCACGGTCAACGAGACTAGGAACGAAGCGGCCATGCTGACAATGGTCGCAATCGCGATCGGAGAGAACAAGCGCCCTTCCACCCCACTCAACGCGAGCAGCGGCAAGAAGACTAAGATGATCAACACCGTGGCATATAAAATGGAGGAACGCACCTCGGCGGAGGCCCGCGCGATGACTTCGAGCCGCGACTGCGGCTGCGCCAAGGCGGCGTTTTCCCGCAGGCGCCGATACACATTTTCCACGTCCACGATGGCATCGTCCACCACCATACCGATGGCCACGGCGAGGCCCCCCAGGGTCATCGAGTTCACACTCAAATCAAAGGCGGCAAAGACCAAAATGGTCGCAGCAAGCGATAGCGGGATCGCGGTCAAAGTGATCAGAGTGATCCGTATATTAAACAAAAATATAAATAGGATCAAAGCCACCATGATGGCTCCGTCCAGCAGGGCTTCTTTCAAATTACCGACGGAAAGGTTGATAAAATCGGCTTGGCGATAGAGCGTTACAATTTCAACCCCTGCGGGCAGTGCGGTTTTCAATTCTTCCAGCGCGGACTCGACGTGACCGGTGAGTGCGATGGTATCGAAGCCGGGCGACTTGGTCACACTAAGAATCACGCCCGGGTAACCGGTGACCGACTCGCCGTTGGAGATCGTCTTCGAGCCCATACCGGCATCCCCGCGCATCGGCTGAATATCCCAAGTCAATTCCGCGACGTCACCGAGCCGCACGGGACGGTCGTCCTCGTAGGTCACCACCGTGTTAGCGATGTCCGAGAGTTCGGTCGTCATCGCAAGGTTGCGCACCATGATCTCTTGCGCAGACTCCGTGAGAAAGCCGCCGGTGGTGTTTTTGACCGAGTTGGCCGCCGCCGCATGAATCTGCTCAAAGTTGACATCGTGTGCGCGCATGCGATCCGGATCGGGCTGCACTTGTATTTGCTTTACGCCACCGCCCATCGAGAGCACTTCGGCGATGCCGGAAATGGATTGCAGGCGTCGCCCCACGGTCCAATCCGCCAGCGTGCGCAAGTCACGCGGCGCAATCTCGCCAGTCGGATCGGCGATGCCCACCAGGAGAATGTTGCCCATCAAAGAAGCCACCGGCGTCATGTATGGGTTCACACCTTCAGGGATCGATTCGTCGGCACCGGCCAATCGTTCCTGCACGAATTGACGCGCTTGATAGATGTCGGTGCCCCAATCGAATTCCACAAAGATCAGCGACAGGCCCACATCGTTGACGGAGCGTATGCGCGACACCCCCGTCGCCCCCATCAAGGAATTCTCCAAAGGGATCGAAATCAGCGTCTCCACCTCTTCCGGCGCAAAGCCAGGCGCTTCCGTCAAAATAGTCACAGTAGGCTTGGTCAAATCGGGCAACACCTCCACCGGCAACTCGGTCGCCGTCTTGGTGCCCAAGACCAGCACGATGACCGCGAGCAGGCAGATCAACAAACGCTGCGAGAGCGAAAAACGTATCAGTTGATTCAACATTTTAAGCCGCTCCCTCTGTTTTGCGCTGCAGCAAACGCTGCCACAGAATAATCGATACGAGTGTAATCAGCGCAGCGTAAACCATGAGGAACTTACTGGTCTTGGCCGGCTCGGCATTCGGCACGTCTCCCCGTGCCGCCCGCGCCTCCGCCGCCTTGCGCGCACGGTCGGCATCGGTCATCTCGGAGCCGTCCTCATTGTGCTCATGCCCATGCGCCGCATCCAGTGCTTCCTTCAATGAGATGCCCGCACCGCCGCCGGCAAACATCAGTGAATACGCTCCGCGCGTCACCACTTCGTCGCCGGGAAACAAGCCGGAAGTCACTTCAACATAACGGTCATTACTTTCGCCCAAAATGACAGGTACCCGCACAAAGGCATTGTCCAAATCGAAGTCGGTTACAAACACCACGCGATTCGAAGGATCGCCCTGCACCGCCTCGCGCGGCACAGCGATCACATCCTCACGCTCTTGCAACACCACCGAAAACTCCGCCCGCATACCGGGGCGCAAGCGTCCCTCAGAATTGGGGATTTCAAAGATGCCCTCCACCGTGCCCGACTCACGATCGGCATTCACTCCGAAACGCTTCAAGCGGCCCTCTATCATCATATCGCCCAAGGCAGGCACTCGAATGTGCGCCTTCGAGCCAACCGCGACACCCGCCGCTTCCTGTTCGGGGATGCGCGCCACCGCCCACATCACTGAACGATCGGAGATGTCCATTAACTCCGAATCCGGCTCGACCGGCTGCCCTAGACGTATGTGAGAAGTCACTACTAGCCCGTCTTGCGGCGCCAGCAAATCGATCGCGGGGGGCGGATCCCCTAACTGACGGGTCTCAATACGAGCGACCACCTCACCTTTTTTAACGTAGTCGCCCTCAAAGAAATGAATCGCCTTCACCCGCCCGGCGACCCGCGTGGACAGCACCGCACGATGCGAGGGCAACTCCTCGATCCGCCCGATCGCAAAGACCGTGGTCGAAAAATTTCGATAGTCCGCCTCCTCGGTCAGGATGCGTAAATTCCGCACCCCGCTCTCATCCAGGATCACGGTATTGGCTGCGCGATTGGATGCCTGCAGCAGCGGAAAAAAAGAGATCAGTGCGCCCGCCCAGCAGGCCGCTTTTGTGTAAAATGTATTCATTATATTATAATCCGGCTAGCTCGACATCAGTGGCGGCAGACCAACGAATTTTAGATTTTTTAAGTTCACTCAGCACCTCGATTTGAGTGGATTGAATTTTGAGCTGTTGCTCCTGACTTTGAAACAATTCGGGCAGACTAATCTGACCATTGGTGTAGGCCGTCTGCATGGCCGCGGCATTGCGGTCTAGCACTGCCCGCAATTGCGTTTCATATTTCTCGGCCTGATGATATAGCTCACTGGCGAGCTCAGATTGTAGCTTTGCTTCAATTTGCAACTTCGAAGCGATCGACTGTAGGCGCCACTGCATTTCATTGCGGGCCGCACGACTCGCCGCGATATTGCCCTGATTACGATCATGCAGCGGCAGCGGCACCGAGATCCCCAGTCCAAAAGAACGGCCACGCCCCAGCCCCTCGGGCGCATCCATACTGCGCTCCTCTTTATAAAAGATTTGAACAGCCACATCGGCCCACCGCTCAGCGCGTGCACTGGCGATGCGGCCTTCCGCTAGTTCTAAAAGTAGTTGCCGCAAGCGATAGCTCGGATGTTGTTCCAATCGCGTTTGACTAAACTCTGGAAAACTCGGCGCCTGCGTCGGCATGGCTAGCGGAGTGCTAAGCTCAAACTCGTAGTCCGCCGGCATCCCCATCAACTCATTCAGCGCAGCGCGGTCTACAATCAATTGATGCTCCAAGTGATGCGCCTCTTGCTCGGTCACATACAAGGCCATCTGCAACTGGTCGACTTCCACCGTCGATGCCTCACCGGTCTGCACGCGCGACTCGATAAACTTAAGGAAATTTCGATTCAGCTCAGTCAACTGCGAGCGCAGCGCCCACTCCGCCTGCGTGGTGGCCAGCGTCACCACCGCCAGTCGCACTTGCAACTTAAGCTCACGCATCTGCTCCTCGATCTCGGCGCGCGCGACTTCGATTTCTTTCTGAGCGAGTGCCCGCTCCAGCTTCAGGCGATTTGTAACCGGGAAGCGCTGCGTAAAGGCAAGTCCGAAGTTCTGCTCGCCCTCATCGTTAAAGGCCTGATCGCCCTGATAGCTCAAGCCCAGCTCCGGATTGCTCAGTCGGCCCGCTTGCAATAAGCGCCCCTCTGCCTGTGCCACCACGGCTTGTGCCGCCAGCAACAAGGGCTGGTTTTCCAGCGCCAATTGCACGGCTTGTTCCGAACTCAGCTGAACTTTTGATTGTGCGGACAGCTCTCCTGCCCCGATCAATAACGCAACGCAAAGCAACGCGCGCATAAAATAAAATTTTGAATACATACGATTCCTGATACTGTTGATTAAACAGTGCCGCCAAATTCCGTAGAACTGGGGTCGACACCACAGAGCCACCGCGATGGCCAAAGTGAACACACTTTGGAGTCACATCCAACGGACAGCCGTTAAACGGGTATCAGGAAATCTCAGACGCGCAGAACCGTCGTCTGCAGATAATATTCAGTCAGCCAAGCCGACTCAGGCAGTGACTCAAAGACCCGCGGTCCCGGGCATTGGAACACCAGTGAGCGCGAGGGCTCAGGTGCTCGTAGGCAATCAATGAAAATAGCCAACAAGACCAGCGATTCAGCCGAACTAACATCCGACTTAAACCTCACAACAGGCAGCAGCTCCGCCGGTAATTCGATATCGATACAGCACTCTCCAGTCGCCAGACAAGCATCCGCTTGATTTGGCAGGCAGTGATCCGTCACACAAGAAGAAGCTGCGGCAGCTGCCGCAGCAGCCGCAAGTTCTTCGTTCACCTCTTCCGCGTGCAGTTCTTCCGCATGCAGTTCTTCCGCATGCAGTTCGAGGTCTTGATGAATGCACAGCAGTAAGCCTCCAAACGCCCCAAAGAGAGCGTTCCAAGCGAACAGGCTAATCAGCCCAACTATGCCTAATTTCATTTTCACGACCTAGTTAGTGAGAGCTCAGACAAGTAAAACTGTCAATCTATTTAAGATTTCTTAGTTTATGCGTCGCCTCTGTCAATCGCCTGCGATTGGCTCTTTGGCATGGCCACTTTTCAATCACTGGGACTCTCGCAAGCACTCACCGCCGAACTTGCGCGAATCCAAATCCACACGCCCTCAGACATACAAGCGCAAGCCTGCCCACCGCTCAGCGAGCGGTGTGACGCATGGCTCAGCGCCCCTACCGGGAGTGGTAAAACGCTGGCCTACTTACTGCCCTTGCTGAATCAAATCGAGGTCGACACGACAGACTTGCAGGTAGTGGTCCTAGCCCCCACCCAAGAACTCGCGGTGCAAATCCACGACTGTATTCGACAATTGGACGCGACTGGTAATCTCGCCATTCGTAGCCAGCTCTTAATCGGCAATGCATCTGCGAAACGTCAAAAAGAAAAGCTGAAACAAAAGCCCCACATCGTCGTCGGCTCCTGCGGCCGCATGCTGGAACTCGGCCGCATTGGCAAACTGAAGCTGCACAAATGCCGCGCAGTCTGTATCGACGAGGCCGACAACCTACTGGCCGAAGATCACATCGAAGACTTAGAAGCTTTGCTCAAAATGATGCCCCGCGACCGCCAGCTCGTGTTCGCCTCCGCCACCGAAAAGAGCGACACCTTTCGTATCGCCGAATCGCTAGGCAAAGCGGTGCAATGGATTCGCGGCCAAGCCATCGTCTCGGAAGTCGAAGTGGAGCACTTTTACATCGAGTCCAGCTTTCACCGCAAGACCGACACCTTGGGCAAGCTACTGCGACACTTGCAAGCGGCGCGCGCGCTCATTTTTACTCATCGCAATATCACCGCCGAAGAAATCGGCGAAGGGCTGGAGAAATACGAGCTAGGCCACACGGTGCTGCATGGCGGCATGAGTAAATTCGACCGCCAGATGGCGCTCAAACAATTCCGCAAAGGCACAGCCACAGTATTGATCGCCTCCGATATCGCCGCCCGCGGCTTAGACATCAAGGGTCTCACTCACATCATAAACTTCGACCTCCCCACGCTGTCCGACGACTATATCCACCGCGCAGGGCGCACAGGCCGCATGGGCGCCGCGGGCATGGCGATCTCCATCGTAACCGAAGAAGATGCCAAACTCGTCCAACGCTACGAGCGCGACCTACACATCACCGTGCAAGCGATCGACTTGTAAAGCGATCCCGGGTGCGCATAATTTTATGTGATAAGACGCACCCGATCTTTCATCGCAATTCACCAATTGGCACGAATAGTGATGTTGAGCGAGACTCAGTAATACACCCAGCAAAAGTATTGACCACAATCGTAATGAAGAAAACTCCACACAGCCTTAAACGCCTACTCATCAGCTCTGCCGCAGTCGCCGCCAGCCTACAAATTTTGACTGGCTGCGTGACGCATGCCCCGGAGCGCATCTCCGACCAAAGCACTCAAGCGGTGCTCTGGTTGCAAAACTCAGGCGAGTATCAGGCGCTCTGCTATCAGGCATTCAACGCCGCCAAAGACGCCGTCGACCAAGCAAAGGCTAGCCAAACTAAACCCTGGGCCGTGGTCGTCGACCTGGACGAGACTATGCTCGACAACAGCCCCTATGCCGCGTGGCTCTTACACAATCAAGACAGCTATGCTTCCGCGACTTGGGCCGCATGGTGTGAGGCCGCCGAGGCCCCCGCCATTCCGGGCGCGCTGGAGTTTGCAAAACACGTGATCGCGCAAGGCGGCGCACTTTTCTATGTGTCCAATCGCTCCGATGAGGTCTTCGACGCAACCGTCAAGAACCTGCAAGCGCTCGGCTTCCCCGAGCCCACTGCCAGCCGTGTATTCTTAAAAACGGACACATCCAACAAACAAGCTCGCTTCCAAAAAGTCACCGACGCCGGTTACGAGATCGTCCTAATGATCGGCGACAATCTCAACGACTTCCCCGAAATCGGCACCTGGCACCAAGCCAACGAGCCGCGCAATCAAGCCACCGCGAGCTACCAATCCGCATTCGGACAACGCTTCATCGTATTACCCAACCCCTCCTACGGGGATTGGGAAGCCGGCATGGCTGCGGACTATCACGCACTCAGCGCTAAAGAAAAACTGCAAGTGCGCCGTGAAAGCCTGCAAGCCTGGTCAGGCAGCGCTGAATAAAACGCGGCGTATCGCTACCTAGGAAAGCCTACGGCTCAAGCAAGCAAATCCAGCTTGCTTGCTTGAGCCGGATCGCACTAGCTCTCAGATCCAGCGCAATCACGCTGAATCAATTGCTGATACGCACGATAGGATGCCTTCGGAATGCGCTCCAAGGTATCAAAGTTACAGAAAATCAGCCCAAAGCGCATATCGTAGCCGCGCGTCCATTCAAAGTTGTCCATCAAAGTCCAACAGAAGTAGCCCTGCACATTGACGCCATCTTCGTCGCGTGCTTTTTTCAGTTCCTCGGTGTAACTCTCGATAAATTTCGCACGGAAATGATCCTCAACCGCTGTGCTTGGATCGTTGTCCTCGACGGAGCAGCCGTTCTCCGTGACATAAATAGGCAAACCATTATAACGTTGCTCGATCCAGTTGAGCATTTTGCGTAAGCCCCAAGGCACTACATACCAACCCATACTGGTGGTTGGCCAAGCGGGATCCGCGCTCAAATGCACACATTGATCCGCATCCATGCCTCCATTGCCATTCTCAGCGGCCACGCCATTCTCATCCACATCTGCACGTGACGCATAGTGTGTCGTGTAATGATTCAGCCCCAAGAAGTCTGCCGAGCCCTTGAGAAGTTCACTTTGCTCCGGAGTAAATTTCGGCAAGCGATCCCCCACCCGCTCTCGCATGATGGCAGGGTAATCACCAAAAACGACCGGATCGGTGAACCAACCGTAAAAGAATTCCAGCGCTTCCTGCGCCGCAGCTTGATCTTCGGGTGCATCTGTCAAGGGCTCACGAAAATCACAATTGTTGGCGATACCGATTTGGCCCGCATACCCGCCATCGCGAAATGCCTTAGCAGCCAGACCGTGCGCCAACATTAAATTATGCGCAGCCAAATAGGGCTCCGTCACCGAAGTGCGGCCAGGTGCAAAAACACCGGAACCGTGCCCCAGCACTGCAGTGCACCAGCTCTCATTAAAAGTCATCCATTTCTTCACACGGTCACCAAAAGCATTAAAGCACACCTGCGCATACTCAGCAAAGGCTTCCGCCGTGGAATAACTAAGCCAGCCATCGTTCTCCATCTGTAAGGTCAGCGGCAAATCCCAATGGTAAAGAGTCACAAAGGGAGTGATCCCCTTAGCCAGTAGACCATCGATCAGACGATTGTAAAAATCAATGCCCGCCTGATTCACCTCACCACGCCCCTGTGGCAGGATGCGCGCCCAACTGATCGAGAAGCGGTAGCCACGAACGCCCAGTTGCTCAATTAAATCGATATCTTCCTCGTAGCGATGGTAATGATCGCAGGCCACATCGGCCGTGTCCCCATTCTTGATCTTGCCAGGCGTATGGCTAAACGCATCCCAGACATTCAGACCTTTGCCATCTTCCAACCAAGCACCCTCGACTTGATGTGCCGCAGTCGCGACGCCCCATGTAAATTCTTTTTGACTCATTTATTTTTATGCTGCGAACAACGAACGCCATCCACACATCATACAGGCAAGCATTGTGGAATATACGCTCGGCTCTGGAATAATAGATATTAGAATGCCGCCCCAGTAAGCATAAGCTGTATGATTGGCTGCGTCTAATTCAACATTTAAAGTTAATCGAACTCACCAGTTTCTCCACTCGATCTTGCTAGAGAAGATGGTGCTCTTTGCTGTATGCAGGAAGAAGATGATTCTGATTGATTAAATGATTTAGGATCTATACTTGCCCTCGCTCCTATGCCTAATGCACACAGCTTTCGCCCCTTCTCTCGATTGCGCTTGCTCGTCACTTTCATTTTCCCACCCTTACGGTCTTATGCGTTCAAACGAGATTCCTTGCTCAACTTCGCCGGAACGCCCCCCGAGATCCAACAACAGCTCCAATAAAAACCATCAACTAATCATCTACGGCCCCAACAAACATGCCATCTGAAGCCGATACACGCGCAAACTACATCGATCCGGCACTCAAGGAGGCGCAATGGGATTCACACACAATCACACGTGAATATTACTTCACAGCAGGCCGCAAGTTAGCTGGCGGCGCGCGCGGCAGTCGCTGTTTTGTCGACTATCTCTTACATAAGAACAATCAGCATCTCGCGATTGTTGAGGCGAAGAAGGAATCAGAACACCCCACCAAAGGCCTACAGCAGGCGATTAGTTACGCTCAAAAGCTAAATATCCGCTTCGTCTACTCTTCCAACGGACTGCAAATCTATGAATTGGATCTACTGACGAGCCATGGCGCGTTCGTCGACCGCTACCCCACTCCCGACGAGCTGCTACAACGCTACGAAGGCAAGGCGACCGACATTTCACGTCTGCTGCGCAACACTCCCTTTCAGCTAGAAAGCGGTAAAACTCCGTATTATTACCAAGAACTTGCCGTGCATGCGGCCACCGACGCCATAGGTCAGGGCACCAACAACATCCTGCTCACCCTCGCCACTGGCACGGGTAAGACCTTCATCGCCTTCCAGATCGTCCATAAACTCTTTCAAGCTCGCTGGAACCGCACCGAAGTCGGCACCCGCCGCCCGCGCATTCTATTTCTAGCCGACCGCAACGTATTGGCCGACCAGGCAATCAACACCTTCAATCCCTACGACAGCGATCTGATCAAAATCGACGGTGAGGAAGTCCGCCGTCGCAATGGCAAGGTGCCGACCAATGCACACATCTTCTTCGCGATCTATCAGGCGATTGCCGAGCGTGAGAACATCGACGGCTACTATAAGGCCTATCCACCCGAGTTCTTCGACCTCGTCATCATCGACGAGTGCCACCGCGGCGGAGCGAAGCAAGATGGCTCATGGCGGGCAATCCTCGACCACTTTAGCCCAGCGATACACCTCGGCCTCACCGCCACTCCCAAGCGCACCGACAATGTCGACACCTACGACTACTTCGGCGACCCCGTCTACGAATATTCCCTCAAAGATGGCATCAATGACGGCTACCTCACTCCGTATCAGGTCAAACGCGTGCGGACCAACCTCGATGAACTGGTCCTGACCGACGGTGACCTCATCTTAAAGGGCGAGGCCAAGAAAGACCTCTACGAGTCCAGCGACTACGACAAGACCATCATTGCCAACGAACGCACCGAGCTAGTGGCCAAAGCCATCCTCGACAACATCAACCCGCTCGAAAAGACGATCATCTTCTGTGTGAACCAGAATCACGCCCTCAACATGCGGGACATGATCAATAAGCACAAAACCATCACCGACCCGCTTTACTGTGTCCGCGTGACCAGCGACGAAGGCAAAATCGGCCGCGACTTGCTGGAACGCTTTCAAGACAACGACAAGGACATCCCCACCCTCCTGACCTCTTCACAAATGCTGACCACAGGCGTCGACGCCCGCAACGTGCGTAACATCGTGCTGGATCGCAACATCGGCTCGATGGTCGAGTTCAAGCAAATCGTCGGTCGTGGCACCCGTATCTTCGAAGGCAAAGACCACTTCACCATTATCGACTTCCGCGGGGCATCCAATCTCTTCTACGATCCCGAATGGGATGGCCCGATTGACGAGCCCGAACCTGGCGGTGTCAAAGAACCACCGCCAGGTGGTGGTAAAGGCGGCGGAGGTGACGGCGGTGGCACGCCCCCGGAGCCACCCGAAGAGACACTGACCGTGCAGCTTAGCCCAACGCGCACACTCAAGGTAATCGATGTAGAAATTCGCTATATTGACGAGAATGGCCGCCCCATGTCCGCGCAGCAGTTCCTAGAGCGACTCATGCTCAAACTGCCCGATCTGTTCTCCAGTCTGGACGAACTACGCCAGCGCTGGGCCAACCCCGACGAGCGTGAAGTGCTCCTGCTACAACTCGGCGAAGCGGGCTTCGATAGCACACAACTGAACACCCTGCGCACCATGTTTCATGCGGAAGCCTGCGACATCTTCGACCTGCTCGCCTTCCTCACGCACGAGACGCCGATGCACACCCGCGCCGAACGCGCAGCCAAAACCCGCGAGACCTCCACACTGTTTGAGCGCTACGACCAAGCCGCCGCTCAAGCCTTCCTTGAGTTCATACTCGAAAGATACGAACGCACTGGAACCGTCGAACTCTCGCGCAAGAGCCTCGCCAATCTTGTGCAACTCGCAGGCCAAGGCACCATCACTCAACTGAGCCAATCCTTCGGCGGCAGCGCCAAAGATCTGCTCCAAGCCTTTATCGATCTACAACACGAACTCTATCATTGCGTCTAATTCGAGCGACCGCTCCCATCGACTGAGCACATGCCTGAAAGCCAACATCTAGAATATAAGCGCGAGCTGTCGGACTCCTTAGAAAAAGAAGTCATCGCCTTTTTGAACCATCGCGACGGCGGCCAAATCCATCTCGGCATCGACGATGCCGGGCAAGTGCTCGGCCTATCCGATCCAGATGGTGATCAGCTCAAGATCAAAGACCGCCTCAAGCAAAACATACAACCGTCCTGCCTCGGCCTCTTTGATGTCCTCTTAGAAGAAAGCCCCGCAGGCACATGGATTCGGCTCATCGTCGCCAGCGGTTCCGAAAAACCCTACTATTTACGCAAACAAGGCATGAGCCCCCGCGGCTGTTTCATTCGTATCGGCAGCGCCGCCGAGCCTATGCCCGAGCGAATGATCGAGCAACTCTTTGCCACCCGCACTCGCAACTCAATCGGTCGTATCCGCGCCCCGCGCCAAGACCTCAGCTTTGCCCAACTCAAAATCTACTACGAAGCCGTCGACCGCCCGCTAGGTGCTAAATTCGCCACCAATTTGGAGTTAATCACCGAAGACGGCGACTACAACTACGCCGCCTATCTGCTCGCCGATCACAACAATACCTCGATCAAAGTCGCCCGCTATGCAGGCACTGACCGCGTTGACCTGATCGAAAGCGAAGAGTTCGGCAACTGCTGCTTGGTCAAAGCCACCAAGCAAGTGCTCGACCGTCTCACCGTGGCCAATCGCACACTCACACGGATCACCGCAAAAGAACGGATCGAAACACGCCTCTTCAATCCCGTCGCACTACGCGAAGCCGTCATCAACGCGATCATCCATAACAACTACAGCTACGATGGCGTGCCGAAATTTGAACTCTTCGACGACCGCCTCGAAATCACCTCGACCGGCGGCATCCCGCAAGAACTCACCGAAGAGGAATTCTTCGAAGGCTACTCCATGCCACGCAATAAAGAGCTCATGCGTATTTTCCGCGACCTGGAAATGGTCGAATACCTAGGTTCCGGCATTCCCCGCATCCTACAAGCCTACACCAAACAAGCCTTCCGCTTCACCGAAAACTTCACCCGCATGTGCTTTCCAAGCGCAGAAACCCCGACAGTCGCTACGTCGGGGAAAGCGTCGGGAAATGACTCTACCCCGCAAGCTACCCCCCAAGCTGCCCCCCAAGCTGCCCCCCAAGCTACCCCCCAAGTTCGCAGCTTGCTCACAGTCCTCACGAAGCCGCTCTCGATTTCGGAAATACTCGAATTACTCGGCAAATCCGATCGTAGAAATGTGCGCATCCATTACGTCCAAGCAGCGATCAAGCTGGGCTTGGTTGAACCCACCCTCCCCGACAAACCGAAAAGTCCGCTACAAAAATACCAACTGACTCCCGCCGGCATCGCATTACAGCAGCAACTAAATTAGCGCTCCCCACTTCCCACTTCCCACTTTCCACTTTCCAACCATGTCCTTACAGCAAAAAATCAACCGCATCACCGACATCCTTCGGCGTGACGATGGCATCTCGGGTGCCATGCACTACACCGAGCAGACCTCGTGGATTCTCTTTCTCAAATTTCTCGACGACTACGAAAACGAAAAGGCCAACGAAGCCATCCTCTCCGGCGCGGACTACACGCCGACGCTCGACGACGACCACCGCTGGAGCGTCTGGGCCTGCCCCAAGGATGCCAACGAGCAGATCGACCACCTGCAAGCCAAGTCGGGCGACGACCTGACCGGCTACGTCAACGACGAGCTCTTCCCCTACCTGCGCAAGTTCAATAACAACACGCAGAACACCCGCTCGATGGCTTACAAGATCGGCGCGGCTTTCACTCACCTCGACAACAAGATCGCCTCGGGCCACACCTTGCGCGAAGTGCTCGACATCGTCGACTCGCTCAATTTCCAGTCCGACGCCGAACTCTTCGAACTCTCGCAAGTGTATGAAGGCCTGCTGCAAAACATGGGCGACGCCGGCGGCTACGCGGGCGAGTTCTACACCCCGCGCGCCGTGATTCGTGCCATCGTTGAAGTCATTGATCCCAAAGCGGGACAAACGATCTACGACGCCGCCGCGGGCTCTTGCGGCTTCTTGATCGATGCCTTTGAGCACATCAAAAAGACACGCCAGCAGCTCACCGCCAATCAATGGGACTTCGTGGTGAAAGACAGCTTCTTCGGCTTCGAAAAAACCTCGTTGGCTTACGTGATGGGCATGATGAATATGATCCTGCACGGCATCGAGAGCCCCAATCTCTTTCGCGCCAATACCTTGACGCAAAACATCCGCGACATTCAGGAGCAGGACCGCTACGACGTGATTCTCGCCAACCCGCCCTTCGGCGGCAAAGAGAACCCACAGATTCAGCAGAACTTCCCGATCCAGAGCAACGCCACTGAATTGCTCTTCTTGCAGCATTTCATGAAGACCCTCAAGTCCGGCGGCCAAGCGGCCATCGTCGTGCCCGAGGGCGTGCTCTTTCAGACCAACGCCGCCTTCGCCAGCGTGAAGCAGCAACTACTGGAAGATTTCAACCTGCACACCATCCTCAGCCTGCCCGCTGGCGTCTTTCTGCCTTACTCAGGGGTGAAGACCAACGTCATCATTTTTGAGCGCAAAGGCGGCACCCAAGACGTCTGGTTCTACGAGTGCGAGCCCGCGCAAAAGCTGACCAAAAACAAACCGATCACCGACGCCCACCTGCAAGAGTTCGTCGAACTGTATCAAACCCGCGCCACCACCGACCGCTCCTGGACGGTGCCCGCCGCCGAACTAAAAAAAGACTACGACCTTTCCGCCAAGAATCCCGCCAAACAAGTCGACATCGAGCACCAGACCCCCAGCGCCATTTTAGCCGATATTCAAAAGACCCACGCCGCCACCGCCGACCTCATCGCGGAACTCGAAACCCTCATCACCCCCGCATAAACATGGCACAGGAATTATACGAACTGCCGCAGGGATGGGAGTGGAAAACGCTACAAGAACTAGGAAAGTTCTCAGCAGGTGGAACACCTTCTAAATCAAATCCAGATTTCTGGGGCGGCGATCAGCTGTGGATTACGCCAAAAGATATGAAGAGTGAAAAGCTCCGTGATTCTCAATTGAAAATTACGGATACGGCCATAGACAAATCTTCCGCTAAACTAATCCCAGCAGGATCAATACTGATCGTAGCACGAAGTGGAATTTTAAGGCACACGCTTCCCGTTTGTATTAACGAAATCGAGGCAACGGTGAATCAAGATATCAAGGTATTCATCCCTTCAAAAAAGATAACATCTGCTTTCTGTCAGAAAATGCTAATTGGCCATGAGCCAATGATTTTGAGAGATCTGGTCAAAGGGGGCGTCACAGTTGAGAGCTTAAAATATCAAGAATTTCAAAACCACCCGTTCCCCGTCCCGCCGCTAGCGGAGCAGGAACGGATCGTCGCGAAATTGGATGCGCTGTTCAGCCGCATCGACCAAGCCATCGCCCAACTCCAACACACCCAAGCCCAAACCAAAGCCCTCTTAAATTCTGGAAGCAAGCACAGCTTCGATGAGCTTTCAAAAAGACATGGTAGTTCAAAACTTTCGAGTGTAGTCAAAATTAATAGCGGCATCGCACTACCAAAGATCTTTAAGAATTGGGAAGGGACTGGCGACCTTCCCTTTTACAAGGTCGCTCAAATGAATAACGACACACGAATAATGCGTAATCCAGAGATTACTTTTAGCAGTAATATAGGATTAAAGAATCGAATTAAATTATTCCCAGCAGGCAGTGTATTAATCCCCAAAAGAGGAGGAGCAATTCTCACAAATAAAAAACGATTGCTGCTAGAAGAAGCCTCATATGACAGCAATATTATGGGATTAAAAGCGGACGAAAGTATACTTACAGACGAATATCTTTTTCAGTTCATGTTATCACTTGATCTAAGCGACTTCATCGACACGAGCACTATTCCACAGATAAATAATAAGCATATAGATCGAATGCAAATCCCCGTCCCACCCCTAGCCGAACAAAGCAAGATCGTCGCGCAGCTCGACGCGATTTCGGAGCGCACCCAAGCACTGACCGCCGCCACCAGCGCCCAGCTCGAAAAGCTCGGGGCTCTGAAAGCCTCCCTGCTCGACGCCGCCTTTCGCGGGCAGTTGTGAACCTTTTTTAAATGGATGACTTCAGCGCATGGGAGCTTGCTTCAGCGACATGGTTGCTGGCTTTGATTGGCCTGTGCTTCTACTTCAAAGCTATCCGCGAGGCTGCTCTTGCGGTCATCAAAGTCATATTCAGGGGACGACTGCGACAATGGGCACTGCTCATGGTGGCCTACGTCATACTTGTCTGTTTTGCCTAGAAACAAATCGGCCTGTGGGAACTAAGCGACTTTAAGCTCAGTCTTTTGTGGCTGACCACTGCCGCGCTTTTGATGACTTACAGAACAGCCAACGAACAACCCGATCCGCGTGAATTGATCCGAAGCATTTTTGAACAAGGACTCAGCCTCGCCGTATTATTGGAATTCTTTGTCGGATGGGCGAAGGTGCCCTTCCTGCTGGCATTTGTCCTATTGCCAGTTGCCACCTTTCTGAACTTGATGGCTGAGCCATCCGCCACGGATGAAAAGCAAGCAGCCATCGTTCGCCAGTTCGCAACTAAAGCCCTAACAGTCATAGGGCTCGGCATCGGCCTCTATGCGGTGATTTATACGATCGTCAATTGGAACGAATTCTGGCGGATGGAGACGGCCCGCGAGTTTCTACTCCCCGTCCTGCTCAACCTACTATTTCTACCATTCCTGTGGATACTACTAACGTATATGGCCTACGAGTTAGCACACTTACGGCCACGCTTCATTAAACCAGCTCAGTCGCGCCCAAAGCGCGTCATGGTTCTGCTATTCTGGGAATTTGGTATACGCTACAAAGAAGTTAAACACTGGTCGCTCTACTGCATTAAGAAACCACCGTCCGATAATAAAAGCCTGGTTCAGTCATTCTCATCATCAAGAGATACTAGATACGATCACGATACTAATCCTTCCTATTAGAAAATATACGCGAATGATAGAACATAGGCTGCGTGACGTCCTTTCCTTAGACAAAGTGCAAAAAGGTGCAAGCCTGCCCAAGGAAGAGGCCACACGACTCAAGAAGCTCGGCCTCGTCGAAGGACGCTATCCGCGCATCTTCGTATCCGGAAAAGTCGCTGCGACCACTGGCGGACAAGCCGCCCACATCCTCAAGAAGGGCTTTGATAATGACTATTATCGCGATCTGCTCGAAAAATTAATTCGAGAGCACGGCCCGGTGACACCTCAGACCATCAGTGGCTTATTTATGGATAAGCTACCTGACTCAATGAGTCATGACCAAAAGCGAGACAAGATACGCAACCTGACCTACGACCTATCCCATCGAAGAAAAATCATCGAAAATATCGGTAAACCACGTGGCGCGGGAGCACTCTGGCAACTCAAGCAGCCAAGCTAAGCTAGTATCGCGTAAGCTTATAATTAGCTTGCCAGGCACACTGCAATATATCCGCAAATACCTGACATAAAAGATGATAGATGATAACTAAACTTTTAATCTTTTTAATTCTTTCAAGCTAAACTTAGTTTAGGGCGCTCACGACGAAGCGATAAATGCGGCCCTCCTTCGACGACTCTTTGCCAGTGCTCAAACCGGATCGAATCCCGATTTGAAAGCGGTTTGTCGTGCCATCATCGATGATGAGAAACGTCTGGGGCACTCAAAATTAGTCACCGAACTCGAATCTGCTTACACCAAAATCGAGCCGATGGGCGCGGGCACAGCAGGACGCCCACGGCCGCCGCGCACCAATTCTCTAAGCGCACCACCCAGTTTTATTTACATCCAATAGCAGAGGAGCGATGCGAATAACTGGGGCTAAGGTGTAAAGCTGGTACTCAGGGAGGGATTTGAACCCTCACGCCCTTGCGGGCACCACGACCTGAACGTGGCGTGTCTGCCGTTCCACCACCTGAGCATCTTCGAAGTCTGCGTATTGCATAGATAAAAAGAGCGCTGTCAATGATTTCAGTCTAGGAATTGTGGGCAAGTTTTCTGCTCGTGAATTTATGCACAAAAAAGCCCGCAGGCCTGAATAAACAGGACGCTGCGGGCTGGGAAATTTGACTCGGTGCAATCATGTAATTGCTCGCGAAGCCTTGAGGCCACGGAGGCCTCGCACCGAGGTCGAAAATCAACCAGTCAGTTGCTTGATGATTTCGACGATTGGCAGGAAGAGCGCAATCACGATGAAACCAACGACCACCGCCAAGAAGACGATCATGATGGGCTCGATGATCGAGGTAATACCGGCCACGGCATTGTCGACGTCTTCGTCGTAGTTATCAGCCACGCGATTCAACATCTCTGCAAGCTCACCGGTTTCTTCCCCCACGTCGACCATACTGGTCACCATGTTAGGAAAGACGGGCTCACGTGCCATCGGCGCAGCGAGCGACTCACCATCACGCACGGAGTCGTGCATACGAGTGAGCGCATCTTCGTAGAATTTATTACCGGTAATATCCTTGGTAATCGTGAGGGATTGCAAAATAGGAACACCACTGGAAAGTAGTGTGCCGAAAGTGCGGGTGATACGTGCAATATTCACCTTGCGCACCAAATCCCCCACCTTGGGCGTATTGATCGAGAGCCAATTAAACATTTTGGAGCCCGCAGGTGTCTTCAAGAAGAACTTACAGGCAAAGAAGCCAAACACAACGATACCGAGCGTGAGCAAAATGTTCTCACGCATGAAATTACTCATACCGACCACAAGTTGGGTCGGACCTGGCAATGCCGCGCCTTCGAGCATGTCGTCGAAAATCGCTTGGAACTTGGGCACCACGACGACCATCAGCAAGGCCACAATCGAAACGGCCACACCGACCACAACGATGGGATACACCATTGCGGCTTTGACCTTTTTCTTGGTCTTCAAGGCTTTTTCCATGAAGCCCGCCAGACGTGCCAGCACGACGTCCAGCACACCACCGGCTTCACCGGCGCGCACCATATTCACAAATAGGCGGTCAAAGATCTTGGGATGCTGTGCCAAACCGTCGGAGAAGGAGTTACCTGACTTCACCTGATCGGCAATCTGCTCAAGCACAGCTTGGAAGCGGGCGTTTTTCTCTTGGCGAATCATCACCTCAAGTGCGCGTAAGAGTGGAAGGCCCGCGTCGATCAAGGTGGCTAGCTGGCGAGTAAAAGTAGTGAGATCTTCACTCTTAATGATCTTACCGAAGCCGCCTTTCTTAGCTTTCTTACTGCTTTTGCTTTTGCTGGAGGCTGCCTTGCTGGGGGCGCTACCGCCTGATTCTACGATTTTGGTCGGCATCAGTCCGGAGGCGCTCAACTTGGAGCTCGCCTCGTCCTGACTGCCCGCCTCGACCGTGCCGGTCTTTTGCTTTCCGTTGGCGTCGATCGCCGTATATTTGAATTTTGCCATGGGGAGTTTGGAGGTTTATGTATATTTAAGAACTTCTTCGATCGTAGAATTGCCGTCGAAAATGGCGCGCAAACCGTCGTCGCGCAAGCTTCGCATGCCCTGTTCTAGGGCTTTTTGCTTAATTGTTAGGGTCGGCGCACGATTATTAATGAGTTCGCGGATGCTATCGGATACGACAATCATCTCGAACAGGCCAATACGTCCACGATAACCGGTATTACTGCACTCAGGGCAACCGTCGCCGTAATAGAAATCTTTGTCGGCAATTTCAAGTGGATCGACATCGAGCATCTCGATTAAATCTTGGCCGGGCTCGTAAGCGGTGCGGCAGCTACGGCAGATGCGGCGCACGAGGCGCTGAGCCAAAATTGCTTCGAGCGAGGCGGAAATCAAGAAGGGCTCCAAGCCCATATCAATCAGACGGGTCACGGCGCCGGGCGCATCATTGGTGTGGAGCGTGCTCAACACCACGTGCCCAGTCAGCGAAGCTTGCACCGCAATCTGCGCGGTCTCCAAGTCACGAATCTCACCGACCATGATCTTATCGGGGTCTTGACGCAGGAAGGCGCGCAAGGCACGTGAGAAATCGAGTCCGACTTGGTGGTTCACGGCCACCTGCATGATGCCATCGATCTCATACTCCACTGGATCTTCGGCTGTCAGAATCTTGGTCTCGACATTGTTCACCTCGCGTAGCGCACTATATAGTGTTGTGGTCTTACCGGAACCTGTGGGGCCGGTCACGATGAAGATACCGTTGGGTCGATCGACGAGTTCGCGAATAGTTTGCAAGATATCGTCGGGCAAACTGAGGGATTCGAGGTCAAGGTTGACCACAGACTTATCCAAGACACGTAACACCACCGACTCACCGAACTGGGTCGGCAAGGTGGACACACGCAAGTCAACCGGACGTCCGGCAATCGTCATTTTAATACGACCATCCTGCGGAATCCGAGTTTCCGAAATGTTCATATTAGACAGCACCTTAACACGTGAGGTCACGGGCACCGCCAAATTCCTGGGCGGAGGTGCCATCTCGTAAAGTGCACCGTCAATACGATAGCGAATGCGGAATTGATCCTCAAAGGGCTCGAAGTGAACGTCGGAGGCCTTATCTTTAATCGCCTGCTGTAAAACTAAATTTACAAAACGGATAATGGGCGTTTGATTCGCCATGTCCGTGAGGTCGCCTTCAGACAACTCTTCCTGCACCTCGGAAAAACTATCGCCAAGGTCGCCCAAAATATCATCAATCGAAGAATCCTCCTCTCCATAGGTCGAGACCAGCAAGGCATCGATATGGTCGGGATCACATACAACGATGGTAATGTCCTTATTAAGCGTGAAGGTGAGGTCGTCAATAATCGAAGGATTAAACGGGTCCTTCGCTATGAGTGAGACAGAAATGTCATCTACCTGATAAGGCACGACTGCATACATGCGCGCCACGCTGGCACGCACAGTTGAAGCGACCTCATCTGAAATTTCATTTGGAGGTGTGGGCAAATATTCGTAGCCCAAATAATCAGCGACTGCTGCCAAGATCTGCCCGCGCTCGACTACGCCGGAATCGACCACAGCATCAGCCAACGACTTACCGGTGTGCAGGTGCGACTCGTTTAGTTCCTCAAGCTGCGCAGGGTCGAGCAGGTCGGCTCCCTTGATTATTTCGTAAATTGTATCGTTATGATCTTCAAACATTGGGGATTGGAGAAATGGTTTAAGTTGAAAATGCGCCGCCGTTTTCAATGAGCTTTTCGCGCATCGAGTCCGGGCTTTGAGATTTACCGAGCGCCTCATCGGCGGTAATCAAATTGCGATTGAACAGGCTGAGCAAGTGAGCGTCGAGACTGATCATACCACGACTGGCCCCGGTCTGGATGTCGGAAGCGATGCGGTACGTCTTATTCTCACGAATCAATTGAGCAATCGACGTGGTGGTCACCATGATCTCAAAGGAGGCGATTCGCCCGCCGCCAATTTTCTTACACAACACTTGTGAGATGACAGCGATCACCGAAGAGGCCAACTGCGTGCGCATCTGATCCTTCATATCGGCAGGAAAGGCGTCGACGATGCGATCGACCGTGCGAGCGGCGCCGGTGGTGTGGAGCGTCGCGAACACAAGGTGGCCAGTTTCAGCAGCGCCCACGGCGGCTTCGATTGTTTCAAGATCGCGCATTTCCCCCACCAGTATAACATCGGGGTCCTGACGCAAAGCACCGCGAATCGCGGCCGAAAATGAGGTCACATCGTTGCCGACTTCCCGCTGGGTCACGATGCATTTTTTATGGTCGTGAAAATACTCGATCGGATCCTCAATGGTAATGATGTGGCCGTCATGATTTTCATTAATCCAATTAATCATTGAGGCTAGAGTAGTCGACTTCCCCGAGCCAGTCGGGCCGGTGACTAAGATCAAACCACGAGGACGACTGATCAGCTCCTTAATTTTATCGGGTAGGCCGATATCTGCTAAACTGAAAAGATCATTTGGAATCTGGCGAAGCACCATACCATAGCAGCCCTTGGTTCGCATCACACTGACGCGAAAGCGCGCCTTCTCTTGATACGCGAAACCGAAATCAGCACCGCCAGTAGTCTTGAGCTGCTCTTGATTGGTCACCGAAGTGATGGCTTTCATCAAATCTTCCGCCGCCTGTGCATCGAGCTCAGGCCCCTCAACAGGCACCATGGTTCCGCTGATACGGAGTGTGGGCGGTTGCTTGACCTGAATATGCAAATCTGATGCCCCCTGATCGACCATCAGTTCCAGCAGATCATTCATTTCGTAGGTCATCGTAATTAGCTCCAGTTCAAATTAATTATAACTCAGTCATCCAGCAACTAGATAGAGTCCGAAACAGTCGCGTGCAATACTTCGTGAGGCACTGTCACTCCTGCGAGCACCTTGCGAATGCCGTCTTCACGCATGTTACGCATCCCCATCTCACGCGCTTTATCGCGCAGAGCAACGAGGCTGGCTTCTTCGTAAATCATAGACTGAAGCTCTTCGTTGACTCGAAACATCTCGAAGATGCCGACCCGGCCACGGAAACCAGTGCCGTTACACTTCAAGCAACCTGCTCCCTTCATAAAGGACGCATCAACCGCTTCATCGGAACGGATCCCCAGTGAATTAAGCAACTTCTCATCGTGCTCACAGGCTTCGCGGCAATTAGGGCAATTGCGCCGAACCAGTCGCTGTGCGAGCACAGCACGCACAGCGGCCGCCACCAAGAAAGGCTTGATCCCAATATCGATGAGACGACTGACGGCGCTGGGCGCATCATTGGTGTGCAGGGTGCTGAACACCATGTGCCCAGTGAGCGCGGCGTTGACCGCGATTTCGGCTGTCTCTTTATCACGAATTTCCCCCACCATGATAATGTTGGGAGCTTGACGCAGCATCGAGCGCAAGGCAGCAGAAAAGCTCATACCGACCTCACGACGCACTTGCACCTGATTGACACCCGACATTTCATACTCGACGGGGTCCTCCACAGTAATGATCTTACGGTCAGGGTGGTTGATGTAATTAAGAGCCGAATAGAGCGTAGTCGATTTACCAGAACCCGTAGGCCCAGTCACCAGAAACACGCCGTCGGGCAACGCGATAATCTTTTCGAATGCGGCTTGGTCATCACTAAAGAAGCCGAGCTGAGGCAGTCCCAAGCTGAGGCTTTCCTTATCGAGAATACGCATAACGATACTCTCACCAAATGCGGTGGGCAAAGTCGAAACACGCAAGTCGATCACCTTCGCACCCACCTTAATATTAATACGGCCATCTTGTGGCACACGCTTTTCCGCGATGCTGACATTCGACATCAGCTTAATACGGGAAACAATAGATGGCTGCAAACGCTTTGGGGGATTCTCCACCTCGTGCAGCACGCCATCAATACGATAGCGCACACGAAAGCGTTTCTCCAAAGGCTCCATGTGGATATCAGAAGCACGCCGTTTGAGCGCTTCAGAGATCACCATGTGAACATATTTAATAATGGGCGCTTCTTCCTCGGAGGCATCGTCCTCGCTGGGCAAGTCGATCTGACTCGGCAGCGCATCGGGGTCTTCCATACCAGAAAAGATGTCGTCCACCTTTTCACTGCGCGCACCTTCATAATATTGGTGAATCGCCTTCTCAATATCTGCCAGCGGTGCCACGCGACAAATGACCGAGCGCTTAATGACGTGGCTGATACTGTCCACCGCATCCATATCAAGCGGATCGAAAACCGCTAACTCAACCTCGCTATCATCCACTTCGAGCGGAACCACCTTATAGCGGTTCGCCAATTCAAAAGGCACGACTTCCAGCGCTTCGGACGAAACACGGACATCCGCCAAATCGACGGTCTCCATATTAAACTCTTCAGCCAACACCTCAGCAATCTGCTTTTGTGTAACGGCCTCTTCGGCAACAAGTGCCTCAAGGATGGCCGTGTCTTCGCTACCTTCGTAACCAGCTTGGGTTACCTTAGCACGAGTAGACTCGATCCCGCCATCTTCAAGCAGGCCTTTATCAATTAATAGCTGGAGAACAAATTCGTCGGCGGAAGTCACAGATAGATAAGTGTCGGGGTGGGACTTAAATGGTGAGAATAAAAATTAAATGGTTATGGCAAATCAACGCGCAACACTCATCAAGAACTCCGCATTAGTATTGGTTTTCTTGATGCGCTGTATGAGCATTTCCATCGCATCAGTCGACGGTAGGCCTTTCATTGCTCTGCGCAATGAATAAATTTTAAGCATTTCATCTGGATGATAGAGCAGTTCCTCCTTACGTGTGCCGCTTTTATCCATACTCAGCGCGGGGAAGATGCGCTTATCGGAAAGTCCACGATCGAGGTGTAGCTCCATATTACCGGTGCCCTTAAACTCCTCGAAAATGACTTCGTCCATCTTGCTCCCCGTCTCGACCAGCGCAGTGGCAATAATCGTGAGACTACCGCCGTCCTCGATATTACGCGCTGAACCAAAGAAACGCTTGGGCTTTTGCAAGGCATTGGCCTCGACACCACCGGAAAGAATCTTGCCGCTGCTCGGCATCGTGGTGTTGTAAGCGCGTGCTAAACGGGTAATGGAATCGAGCAAGATAATCACATCTTCGCCAGTCTCGACCATGCGACGCGCCTTTTCAATGACCATTTCGGCCGCGTGCACGTGACTCTCGGCCGCCTCGTCAAAAGTAGAACTGATGACCTCTCCGCTGACTTGGCGGCGAAAATCGGTCACTTCCTCGGGACGCTCATCAATCAAAAGTATGATCAGGTGCGCATCGGGATAGTTTTTCTGAATCGAGTTGGCCATACCCTGCATCAGCACAGTCTTACCCGTGCGAGGCGGCGCCACGATCAAGCCACGCTGGCCAAAACCAACCGGCGTCAAACAATCCACCACTCGCATCGAAAGGTTATCCCACTTCGCCTCAGAATCGGCCTCCATCAAAATACGAGAGGTCGGATAGTAAGGCACGCGCTCGGTAAAGGGGACAATTTCAGTGAGCGTTTCGGGGTCACGTCCCATCACCTCCTGGACACGCACGACAACCGGGCAGGACTCGCCCTCGCGGTGTGGCTGTAACTGCGCTTTAACAATGTGCCCGCGCTGCAAGCCATAATGCTCAATAAAGGCCTGCGGCACATACGCACTCAAAGCTTTGATACGGTAGCTATCACGCTCGTAAACTAACAAACCACCCTCATCGTCTTCAAGTAGTTCCAGAACCCCGGTAGTTAAAATCTCAGCTTTTTTCTCCGCCGCATGAGTCGCCACAGCATTGATCAATTGATCGCGATTCGGCGCATGCGGGAACTTAATGCCGAGTGCGTCCACTTCTTCACGCAACTCTGGCAAAGGCAAATTATACAGGCGCACATAGTCGAGCGGGTCTCCGCCACCGGAGCGAAGCTCTTCTGCCAGCGCGAGAATATCCTCACGTTTAGCCAGCACTTCCCAATCGAGCAGCTCGCCCAATTCGATTGGTGTATCCTCCTCACGACCGCGACGGCCCTTGTTTTTATCCCAGCGGCCCTTCCCGCGCTTATTGCGCTTATTATTATTCTTATTAAACTTATTATTACCCTTAGCGTTGCCCTTATTATTGCGATCATTCGGATGCGACTGGCGCGATTGCGGTCCGGATTGCTGTGGCTTGCCGCCTTCAGAGTGATCTCCACCACGGGAATCAGAGCCATTCGGCTGACGATTTTTAGGTCCACGATTGTCGCGTTTTTCACGCGGGAGCCGCCCTTCGCGTGGCTCACGTTTCTCACGTGGCTCAGTTTTCTTAGTAGGCTCAGCCCCTTGCGGCTCGTCAAACTGGTCGACCTTAATGTCGGAGCTAAAAGTCACTTCGTCATCCACAGGAGCCGACTTCGGTTCAGGAGCAGGTGTAGCTGCTGCTGTGGATTCCACGGGCGCATCTACTGCTGCTTTATCCGCGCTATCCGCGGATGCCTTCGCAGTCTTTTTTACAGTTTTTTTCACGGCAGGCGGCGCGATTTCACCAGGCGTAAACATATCGGCTTGCGCCTCATCTGCCACCTTGCGCGCAGCGCTCTTTTTGGTCGCACGCTTCTTGGCAGCCTTCTTAGCAGCCTTTTTCGTTGCTTTCTTGGCGGCTTTTTTGGCTGCCTTTTTGGTCGCACGCTTACGCGGAGCCGCTTCTGCAGCAGTGGATGTATCCTCGAGAGGGAGGTCGTTATTTACTTCGTCAGAGCTCATGGCTGTATAATCGATAGGACGCTCACGGCGTCGCTTGGTAAGTATTGGGAGGGGAAGAGCGAGTCATAGCAGCCCACTTAAGGGGTGGCGATCTGCTCTATTAATCTCGTGGTTTGTCGTTTCAAAAATTCAAGGCTTCCAGCATTGGAGATAAGATGATCGGCGCGTTCGATTTTTTCTTCGAGCGGCATTTGTCGCTCACGGCGCTGCGCGACCTCCGCTCCCGTATAACCTCTGGCAACCATTCGCTCTTGGACCACATCAGGAGGGCTTGCAACACAGACAGTCAAATCAAAGAGGGTTTCAAGCCTTTTTTCAAATAGCAAAGGAATCTCCACCAACCAAAGAGCGCCAGGTGCCTGCTCAATCGCCGCCTGCCAATGCGCCCGAACCAGCGGATGTAGCAAGTCCTCTAGCCATTTAAGCTCGGACGAATCCTGAAATACGCGCGCAGCCACCGCACGGCGATCGACAGTGCCAGCGTTAAAGACTGCATCCCCCCAGTGTGCACGCAACTGTTCGTGTACTATCGCATCGCTCGCCAATAATTCACGTACCACAGCGTCCGACTCAATGGTACGCCCGCCCGCTTCGCGAAAAAGGCCCATTACGGTCGATTTACCACAACCAATTCCTCCTGTTAGGCCGACTTTCATAAACAAAAGTAGAAGTCCATCCACAGAAAACACGCGAGCCTTAATTTATAGACCTCGAAGTGATCTCAGGGTAGAATTAACCATCGACGCGAGAAATAGAGCCCTTTAATCTGCGCCGAAATTTATGGACAACTCCGCACCTAAGCAGACATCCACTCCGCTCCCTCCTTCGATGGAGCGGCTTCACGCGTATTGGCGCATGCCATATATACTCGCGCCCAAAGATCCGGAAGAAGGCAGCAACCCCTTTACCCGCATCCCTCAGTCGGGCGACGACGCCAAAGAGTACATTCTCCTGCGCGGCGAGCACAACTATATCGTGATGAACCGCTACCCATACAATGCAGGGCACCTGCTAGTATTGCCCTACCGTGAAGTACCACGACTGGAAGAGTTGACAACTGCTGAACGCCACGAACTCATGGACCTGATCGTGGAAGCGCAGAACATACTCACGCGCGCCCTGCGCCCCGATGGCTTTAATACTGGTTTCAACTTCGGCGATGCGGCAGGAGCAGGTATTCCCTGCCACCTGCATTGCCATGTCGTGCCACGCTGGAATGGCGACACCAACTTCATGCCGGTCATCGGCAACACCCGCGTCCTGCCCGATTCAATGGATGCGATGTGGCAGCGCCTACACGCCTGCGTTGAAGCTCAATAACAGAATTCTATGCCGTCCAAGACGATCCACTTCTCCAGCGCCCGTCAGCTCAGCTTACTCTACGCCGACGACGCTCGCCACCTCGAAGAAGCCGAACAAAACCTAGGCGTCAGCCTGGTCAGTCGCGACGACTGGGTCACCGCCGAAGGCAGTGAGGAGGGCATCGCCGCCGTGCAAGCTCTCTTCGAGCTACTCGGAACTGCACGCGACCAAGGCTTGCGCATTCGCAGCTCCGACTTTCTGTACACCCTGCGCTGTGTGGCAGAGGGCAGAGCCGACGATCTACGCGAAATATATCGCAACCCTCTAATTATAAAGCTTAAGCGGCAAAGTATTGTACCTAAAACACTCAATCAAAAGCGCTACCTACAAGCCATCGACGCCCACCCGATCACCTTTGGCATCGGTCCCGCCGGCACGGGCAAGACCTACCTTGCGATGGCGATGGCTCTACGGGAGCTACTAGAAGGCCGCGCCGAACGGATTATATTGACCCGCCCGGCCGTTGAAGCGGGCGAAGCGCTCGGCTTCCTACCTGGCGAACTACAAGAAAAAGTGCTGCCCTACCTCACCCCGCTCTACGATGCGATGAACGATATGATCGGCAAGGAGCAAACCATGCAACTGGTGGAGCGCGGCATCGTCGAGATCGCACCGCTGGCCTACATGCGCGGACGCACGCTGGCCAATGCCTTCGTAGTGCTGGACGAAGCTCAAAACACAACTCATGAGCAGATGATGATGTTTCTCACGCGCTTGGGCGACGGCAGTCGCATGGTCATTACCGGCGACATCACACAAACTGATTTACCACGTAGCAAACAATCTGGTCTCAAAGAAGCTACCCGCATTTTAAAAAACATCGAGGCGATCCGCCTCTTCTATTTTGACGGACAAGACGTCGTGCGCCACCCGTTGGTGCAGGACATCATTAACGCCTACGCGAAGGGATAGACCCTCCCCGCGCCTCACTCTTTACGACTTATGGCCACTTTCTCTAAAAAGAACAATACTCGCAAGTCGCTCGACGGTGCCATGCGCAAAGATGCCGGCCGTGGCAAGGACTCGGCCACCACGCATTTCTTTGAAACCAGCAAAATGATCGAGATCGGCATGTTTGTGCTCTTTTCCGTGCTGGTAATCATCATTTGCTACCTAGGCCAAAAGCCCAAGGGGCCCCGCCTGATCCTGAACCAAGCGGCTCAGTCGCGCATCGTCTCCGAATTTGAATTCGAATATAAAAGCGCTGTGCTGACGGAATCGGCCGCCGCCGCCGAGCGCGCTCAAGTGCCCCCAGTCTTTCAACGCACCTTCGAACCCTACGAAAAATTTAGCCAGTTCATCGCTGACCTCAATTCAGGGATCGCCAAAAACAAGATCGACCACGAATCCAAGGGACAAGAAACCCTGTTGGCGGAACTCTTTAAGACGGCACTCAATCTGATCGAATCCAATGGCCTCACGATAAAGCCCAGTATCATCGTTGAACTGACCACCCAAACCACTCCCAAGGAGCGCTCGATCCTCTTCAACGATGCACTCGCCGTATTAAAATCAATCTATACCGACGGCATTTACTCTGCCAGCCGCACCGATTCAGCCGATCCGCACGTAACTGTCATCCAGCTTGTGGACGAAAATGGCCATTACAATTTGCCCAATGCCCGCTCACTGCCTGACGCGCTGGTTGCGCTACGTGTCCGTATCGATGCTCTCTCGCGCGACGCGTCTACCGGTCGTATACTGTTTGAGATTTTCCGCGCGGGCCTGCGGCCCAACTTACTCTATAGTGCCACCGGCACCAACCGTGCGATTCAACGTGCGATCGAGCAACTAGAGCCTAGCATTGTTAGCTACAAGGAAGGCGACACCTTAATTGAGCCTGGCGCGATCATCACGCCCACAGAGCTCGAACGCATCGCCGCTTATCGAAAAGTGGAACTGGAGCGCAATGGCGACTCTCTTATCTTCAATCCTCTATTCATTGAGCGTCTAATCCTAACGACCATGCTGCTAATCGCGGTCTACATCTACGTTAACCGTGGGCTACGTGAATTACGCAAACGCAACCGCGCCATTGCGATCACTGCAGTCAGCATCTTACTCAATTTACTAATCATCCGTATACTGATGGAGATCGGCGAGAGCGCCTTAATCAACAGTCGCCCCTCACTGAGCATGCTGCCCTACATCGCGCCTTACGCCTTGGCCCCCATCATCGTGGCCGTGCTGGTTGGCGGCGCACCAGCAGTGCTCTGTTCACTGATCATCGCAGTTCTTTATGGCATCATTCAAAACAACTCCGTCGAGTTCATATTGATCGCCTTTCTCTCCGGTGTCGTGGGCGCTTACGCCTCCACTAACATTCGCAAGCGTTCAAAACTGGTACGCTCTGGACTCATGGCTGGATCTACCGCAGCCATCGCGGGCGCAGGCGTGGCCCTGCTCAACGGTTTTTCTTTCAGCTTAGTGGGCCAACAAACACTGGTGGCACTGGTCGTGGGCCTGCTGACTGGTATCCTCGCTGTCGGCCTACTGCCGATCTTTGAGCAGCTCTTTAAAATCACCACCGAAATTACCCTGCTGGAACTGACTGACTTCAACCACCCGCTGCTACGCCGCATGCAGATGGAAGCGCCCGGCACCTATCACCATAGTTTGATGGTAGCCAATCTCTCGGAAAATGCCGCCGCGGCCATCGGAGCCAGCCCGCTACTGTGCCGCGTATGCTGCTTTTTTCACGACATCGGCAAGCTGGTAAAGCCGGAATACTTCACCGAAAATCAACGCGATGGCATCAATCCGCACAACGCCAAGAACCCCTCAATGAGTGCTCTAGTCATTAAGGCACACGTCAAAGAAGGCGTCGAAATGGCACGTAAAAACAAGCTGCCACGCGTGATCATCGACGTCATTCGCCAACACCACGGCACCACCCTGATCCAATATTTCTTCCACCAAGCCAAAGAAAAGGCGAAAGAAACACAAAAGAACACGCAGCCCCCCTTCCCCGAAGGTGGGAAAACCAAGGGCAAGGACTCGTTTAAAGTCGAAGAGAGCACCTACCGCTACGACGGTCCCAAGCCTGCCTTTAAAGAGAGTGCGATCATTTTCTTTGCCGACAGCGTCGAAGCCGCCAGTCGCAGCCTGAAAAAAGTCACCCAGCCCAACGTTGAGGAATTGATCGATCGTATATTTAAAGATAGGATCGAAGACGGCCAGCTCGACAGTTGCCCGCTCACCTTCCACGAGCTCCATCTCATTCGCAAGAGCTTCGTCTACACCGTGCTTAACATGCTACACGCACGCATAGAATATCCCAAAACCGAAGCCGAAAAAGCCAAAGAGCTCGAACTGGAAGCCGCCCACAACAAACAAGAAGAAGAAGCCAAAACCGATGCCAAAGCTCAGTCTGGAAATCAACAACCAATATAGCGCCCTGTGCGCCCCCGAAGCCGCTGCCCGCACACTTTTCGAGACACTACAGGCATCAGCGGCCTTCCCCATCACTGAAGGGGAGCTCTCGATCGCCTTTGTCAGCGATGCTGAAATCGCTCAAGTGCATGCCGATTTTATGGACGATCCCACGCCCACCGATGTCATCACCTTTCCCGCCAACGAGGAAATGGAATCGGCCGGCGAAATCATCGTTTCCGTCGACCACGCCAGCAGCCGTGCGGCCGAGCTAGGCGAACCCTTCAGCCGCGAGCTCAGCCTCTACCTCGTACATGGCTGGCTACACTTAGCCGGCTACGACGACCGTAACGAAGTCGACCGCGCCGCCATGCGCCAAGCCGAGCAAAAAGCCCTAAACATACTCGACGCCGCCGCGAACAAAATCACATTTGAATTAAACAACTAGCACCCAGCAATAATTTTCCCTCGAAAGTAAAATAATCGCCCTCTTTGAAATTCAACGATCAACTTTAGACTAAATGCCGACGGCGTCCTAGCGCAGTTGCAAAGCCGCACAATCCAGCGATTACGGCAAAAACAGAAGGCTCAGGCACAGTGCCTTCTGTAGTGGTAAAACCATCAAAACTTAAGTTGTTCCCGTCAAACAGTAGATTGCGATTCGAATTCGAACCGGGCCTGTTATCAACGACTTGATAATCAAAAAGCACTTCAGCTTGGTCGGTAAATGTAAATGAAATGGCGACATCCGCTTGATATTGCGCAAAGCTGGTTAAGCCTTCTTGCCCCGCTACACCACCACTATCCTGACCCGAAACAGTTAATGCACCTGTGCTGGAGTCTTGTGATAATAAAAGCCGCGAACTAGTGGTCAGTTCGTAGCTGGAGGCAGTATAAACGGTGATCACATCGTAATAAGTGTCATAATACGTGGCTGTCGCCGCTTCCGAATCACTCTTGATTCCACTGGGACTACTGAAACCATCGACATCATAAAAGAATAAATCAAAGGAGAAGCTACTGCCTGGATCAAACAATTCGGTATATCCCGCATCTTGGAACAAGGACAATTTATACGTAGTGGTCGTATTGCCGATTTGATTAATCCTAACATCACCAGCAGCACCGCCACTGCCCCCCGAGCCCTCACTATAACTGTTGATGGCTGAAATTTGAGCATAAATATCGCTCACTCCATTATCTTCATATGATGAAACGACACCGTATGACATCACCCCATCGCTGGTCAGCGTGCTTTGCAGATCTACTGAACCAAAATCAAGATCAATTGCTGCATGCACTGAAACACCAACGCACAATGTGCTAGCTAAACATAAATATTTCATAAAAAATCTAAAACAAATACTAATAACTTGAGGAATAACGTATCTGAGAATTAAGCAGATCTTATGCAAATATAAAATAAACGTTATTTTTATCCGACCATTTTTAAATTTATCCAAATAGTACATCTCCTCGTAAAGGATTTAATACGACTTGCACACCTATGGAGAAAACTTAACTTGTGCATAAGCCTATCACCGACTCTAGTGCTACAATCTATCTATGGTTGACGCCCCTCACCACAACCGCTCATCCTTAAACCGTGCCTGCTCTGGATAATCCAGCCGTCCCCATCACCCCGCCCGAACAGTGGGTCGACGCCTATAGTGACTACTTATACCGCTTCGCTATGTCGCGCTTGCGAAACCCCGAGGCTGCAGCCGACTGTGTGCAAGACACCTTTCTCGCTGGAATCAAGGCACTCGACCGCTTCGATGGCAGCCGCGATATCAAATTTTGGCTACGTGGCATCATGCGCAACAAAATCGTCGATCAAATTCGTAAATCGGTAAAGGAGAATAAAGTCGACATAGAAGCCGAGGACGAAGCCTTGCTCGAAAGTTTTTGGTTTAAATACAGCGGAATCGCCACCACCAACCCCGATCCTTGGCAGTTCAACCCGCGCAAATACTACGACAACAGCGAGTTTTGGGTCGTCTTTGAAAAATGTATCGCCCAAGTCAAAGATCCCGCCCGGCAAGCCTTCGTCCTGCGCGTGCTGGAAGACCAGACAACTGAAGAAGTTTGTAAGGTAATGGATGTGACTCCGAATTACTTATGGGTGCTCCTGCATCGAGCACGCGAGCAACTTAAAGTATTGCTCGAGTCCAACTGGACTGGAAAAGACGCTAAATAATTCTATTTCAAATGTTTACCTGTAAACAAGTATCCAATGCATTGTCCAAAGAGGACTATGAGAAGCTTTCTCCCAGACAGCGCTTCTTTCTGCGCCTACACGTGAAGCTGTGCGTTTTCTGCGGCAAATTTAATCGTCAAGTCATGGAAGCACAGGACATGTGCCGCTGTTATAAGCAGCACGAAGAAAAAGTCGTCGAACAAGGCCCGACGCTCGACCCAGCGAAAAAGGATCAGCTAAAGGCACTACTCGCAGCGCAGTCTCAGCCCGACTGCTGCCATATGTCCGCATCCAACAAAAACTCCGAGAGCCCCTCTCAGTCCTAGCGATACCAGACCGTGCCCAGCTCGCCGACTCCTGATCCCACTTCCCTCCGACTCGACCGCTGGCTTTGGAGCGTACGCGTATATAAAACACGCAGCGACGCCGCCGAAGCCTGCCGCGGCTCCGCAGTACGCCTGAATGGCAATATCGCCAAGCCCTCTTCCAAGGTGCGCGCCGGCGACTGCATCGTGGCGCGCACCAAGGCACTCACACGCACACTCAAGGTCTTAGCAATCAGCGAGAACCGTATGGGCGCGGCCCGTGTGCCCGAGTTTTGCGAAGATCAAACACCCGAGTCGGAACACGAAAAAGCCCGCGAAAAGCGAGCCAATGCGAGAGTCTTTAGCCACAAGGGTAGCGGGCGACCGACTAAAAAAGATCGCCGCGATATAGAAAAACTCATTGGCGGTGGTAGTTAAACCACAATCGTGGCCAGAAGCCACCTCCTAATTCCCAACTCCTAATTCCTACATACAGTATCATCGAAAATCTACTGCAACTCGACTACGAAGCCGAAAGCCCGGAAGTGCCGGAGCCCTTCGCGGCACTCATCCACGATGCCGACCAACGCTGGCACACATTTTGGGCACAAAAACTCAATAAGCGCTACCCGCGCTATGTCGCCAGCGAGCCCGCCCAAGTCTACGCGGCACTCAAATATGTGCGTGATCATGGCATCGCCTTGGGCGACCGTTTCGTCGAATGGGGCAGCGGCTTCGGAGTCGCCACCAGCCTAGCCGCGCAACTGGGCTACGAGGCCACTGGGATCGAGCTGGAGGCCGGACTGGTCGAAATCGCCGAATCTCTCGCAAACGCACACCACACAGGTGCCGAATTCATCCACACCAGTTACATTCCCGAAGGCTATATCAGCTACGAGCACATCGGCGGCACCGATATTGTGCCCGACGACAGTTTTGGGCATCAATCCGGCCCCGCTCGCTATGAGGAGATGGATATCGGGCTCGACGAAGTCGACGTCTTCTTCGTCTACCCCTGGCCGGGTGAACAAGAAATGATGCTCAAACTTTTCGAGTCAGTCGCCAGCGAGGACGCCATCCTGATCGCCTACTACGGTGATCAGGAGATCTGCATATACCGCGCACAATAACGCTTATTTAATAAAGCCAAACAAGCGAATCGCTCAATCGCGCGGCCAAAAAAAGTGCTGTGCAAAATGAGCATACACCTTGCGAAATCGTCTCGAAGACATTTTTTTGGGGCATCCGCATGCGCGGCTGCGCGCGCGGCACTACCTAAAACCGCATCACTGCCAACCACTATGCCAACACTCAGTAAACTCCTCGAAAACAACCGCGAATGGGCACAAAAGACCCTATCTGAAGATCCAGAATTCTTTGACAAGCTCTCCCAGCAACAAAGCCCCGAATACCTCTGGATTGGCTGCTCCGATAGCCGAGTGCCGGCCAATCAGATCACAGGTCTGATGCCAGGTGAGGTATTCGTGCATCGTAACATCGCCAATGTGGTGGTGCACACCGACCTGAACCTACTCTCGGTGCTCCAATATGCAGTGGATGTGCTCAAGGTTCGCCACGTCATCGTCTGTGGCCACTATGGTTGTGGCGGCGTTAAAGCTGCCATGGGGCAGCAGTCACATGGTCTCATCGATAACTGGTTGCGCCACATTCAAGACGTACAAGCCCTCTACACCGAAGAGCTAAAGCCTCTCGAAGGTGAGCAAAAAAGCGATCGTATGTGTGAGCTCAACGTGATCGCGCAAGCAAACAACCTGCGTCGCAGCACCGTACTGCAAGATGCTTGGGCGCGTGGCCAGGAAATCGACATTCACTCTTGGATCTACAGCCTAAAAGATGGCCAAATCCGCACACTACAAGGCGCAATCACGAGCTAGTGATAATTAATTTCCCGTAAATCTACCCCTGCGGCCGGCTACTAACCACTATAAGATCAACTGAAACCAGAGCAAACGACATGCTAAAACTAGACAATACACCCTAGGTGACACATAAGGATCCAACCTATAAAGAGAACAACGACTCACTTTTTTAAACTTGGACCCTTCCAACCATTCAACCTAGGCATTTTGAATTACCAGCACCCAACTAAAGAGACAGAAGCCCTCCGAAAAGACTTGCAGCAATTACAACGTGCCCACAGTGCTTTAAAGGATTCCTTTAATGAAAGTGTGCAACGTTGCGAGCAGCTCGAAGTGGCCTACAACCAAAGCCAGCAGAAGTATCAATTACTGGCGACCAACAGCCTAGAAGTTATCTGGACCTTGGACCTGGAGCACCAGTTCACTTACATCAGCCCATCGATCTATAAATTACGTGGTCTCAGCCCCGAAGAGGCGATGGCCGAAACTCTGGAAGCCACAGTCACTGCAGAGTCCTATCAATTGCTACGCTCTACACTTCTGCAATGCCAGCAAGAGACAGGACCGCTTCGCATAGAAGTAGAGCAGTATCACAAGAATGGCCAATTGATCTGGGTCGAACTGTATCTTAAAACCCTACAAAACAAACGAGGCGAGCTTATCGGATTCGTAGGAAACTCACGCAACATCACTCGGCGCAAACAGTCTCAACAGGCTACCCAGCAACTCGCAGAGCGCTTTGAAAGCTTAGTCGCGAAGGCTCCAATCGGCATCTACGTATTGGGCTTAAATGCGAGCCAGGAAATTGAATTCAAATACGTCAGCGATCGATGGTGCGAAATTCATCAAATCACACGCGAAGAAGTGATGTCCGACATTTCCTGCATTAACAAGCGGATTAATCAGGACGATCAGGAGAGCTTCATCTCAATGAACAAAGAAGCGATTCGCCATAAAAAGCGATTTGTCTGGGAAGGACGCATGCGAAGTGGCGACGAAGAGCGATGGTTTCGTATCGAGTCTGTGCCTATTGCTCTCGAGAACGGCGAATATCAATGGTATGGCGCCGCCAAGGACATCACACCACGCAAACAGTCAGAAAATGCACTGCGCGAAAATGAAGTTCGATTACGCGAACTCAATGCACAGAAGGACAAATTCTTCTCTATTATCGCCCATGACTTGATGGGCCCATTTAATGGCATTTTAGGCTTTAGCGAATTGTTAGTCGCTAAAATCAATGAAAACGACTACGAGGGCATCGATGAATATGCCGCGATGATCGAGCAATCTTCTAAACAATCAGTAGAGCTATTACGAAATCTACTAGAATGGTCACGCGCTCAAACAGGACGCCTTGAGTTTAAACCAGTCCCGCTCGACTTAAACAATTTGATCACCGAAAATACAAGGCTCTTTGATGTCATTGCTGCGCAAAAATCGATCACCATTGTCCAGGATTTACCTGCGCCCCTCCAGGCATTCGCCGACCCGCAAATGATCCGCACTGTGCTGCGAAATTTAGTTTCGAATGCGATCAAATTCAGCCATCCCAGAGGCCAGATAACTGTAAACGCTCATCAAGACGCAGCAGAAATTGTGATTTCTGTACGCGACAATGGAGTTGGTATCTCCAGCAACAGACTGCAAAAACTCTTCCGAATAGACGAAAACGATTCCACTCTAGGCACTAAACAAGAAACAGGCACCGGCCTGGGGCTCATATTGTGCAAAGAGTTTATCGAACAACACCAAGGCCGGATCTGGATCGAAAGCCAAAAAGGTAGCGGCTCCACTTTTTATTTCAGCCTGCCAATAAAGCACCCAGCATCCACTCAGGGCGACTCCACGCGCTAAGCAAACTGACTCTGTCCCGCTTCCACACAGATAGTGCAAAGCTTGATTTTTTAGGAGCATACAAACAAGATGAGCCTCAATACACGCGCTCACAGCGTGCCCCGACCACCAACCCTCATCAATCATGCTCAAAAAATTTGTAGCCTCCGCACTAAAATCAAAGCGTAAAAAAGGGAATGAACAAAAACTGGAAAGCATGTCACTGCGGAAAATCCCCTTTCTTAAAGGTGCCGACGATCAATTAATCTCAGAACTGGCCATCGTAATGGAGCCAGTAAAATTCTCAAAAGGAGAGACTATTTTTCGCCAAGGTGAGCCCGGTGACAGCCTATATCTCATCGTAGAAGGCGCGGTACAAGTCAGCAGCGAAGGCAGAGTGATTGCAGAACTCGGCGTGGGCGGATGCTTCGGCGAAGGGGCCCTACTGGAAGGACAAACACGAACCGCTACCGTCTCGGCCATCGAAGACTTGTCCCTTTTCCAACTCACACGTGAGTCCTATTCAGTTCTAGCAGATAGATTTAAAAGATTACGTTTCCGCCTAAACAATTTGCACAAAGATAGAAAAGCTGAAGAAATCGAAAACTCGATCGGGGGCAAGTTACTACAAAACGCCCCCTTTCTAACTGGCGCGGGCGGTGGTTTAATCAAAGAGTTGGCACGAGTTTTAGAACGCCAACAGTTAAAGCAAGGAGACGTCCTAATCAAAGAGGGAGACGATGGGCGGTATTTCTTTTTAATCGAAGAAGGCCTGCTAGGCATCAGCCAAGGCAAACAACAACTCGCAGAGTTAGGCCCCGGCAGCTGCATCGGTGAAGGCGCCCTCTTTAGCGGAAGAGCCTGCTCCGCGACGGTCACAGCGCTCACGGACGCCTCTTGCTTCACCTTGCGGAAAGAATCCTTCCGCAGAATCATCAGCCGCTATCCCGTATTTGGCAGGCGATTACACGACATACATAGCAAACGCAGCTAGGCTCTGCCTGAACGAAAACGACAGTGCCGGATCGTAAATACATAAAACCCCACCCCTAATTAAAGAGGTGGGGAGTGTGTTTATACCTTACTAGTTACCCCTAACTATATATGAAAAAACGTAATAAATAACTCATTACGCTATACTTCGTCCGCAGGTAACTCACTAAGTTCCGAAAAATCGAACAAAAGTTTTAATTTTATTCGAAAAGGTGAAATTAGCTCAAATTCATCGGATCGACATCGAGCAGGTCGATCACTTCTTTATCCATTTTGAATTCTTGGCGCAGGGCTACGATTTTACCGATGACGCGGCTGGCACTGGGGGCGAAATACCACAGTTGGAAGCGATATTCGTCGCGAATCTTTTCGATGGGGGCTGGCGCGGGGCCGCGGATCTCTAATTCATCTTCCATCTCTTCCTCCAGAACCTTGAGCCACTGCTCGATGTAGAAGTTGACCTTGTCGGGGTTGCGACCACGAAAGAGGTGGCGTATGAGATGTCGGAAAGGGGGATAATTGAACTCGCGGCGTTGCTCGAGCTCTTCGAGTTGAAAGCCGTCGAAGTCGGATTTGCGGGCAAACTGAATGGGCGGTGCATGCGGCGTGCTGGTCTGAATCACCACCTCCCCCGCCCGGTCGCCGCGCCCGGAGCGGCCCGACACTTGCACGATCAGTTGGAAAGTGCGCTCGGCGGCGCGAAAGTCTTCCACGTGCAGCGATTTATCCGCATCGACTAGCCCCACCAGTGTCACATTGGGGAAATCGAGCCCTTTAGCGATCATCTGAGTGCCCACTAGCAGGTCGATCTTGCCGATGCGAAAGTCGTTGAGAATCTTACGGTAGAGATTCTTCTTCGACATCGAGTCGGCATCCATCCGCACGATTTTAGCGCGCGGCAGAATTTTTTGCACGATGTCTTCGATCTTCTGTGTGCCGAGCCCTTTCTTACGGATGTTGATCGACTTGCACTCGGGACACTTGCTTGGGGCTTCGCGCTGTTCGCCGCAGAGGTGACAGCGCAGTTTGCCGTCCGTACGGTGAAAGGTCATAGGAATACTGCAATGCTTACAAGACGCGACATAGCCGCAATCGGGGCAGAGTATGCTGGTAGAAAAGCCGCGCCGATTGAGAAAAAGTATGCTCTGCTCTTTTTTCTCGAAGCGATCGATCAGTTTATCCGCCAAAGTGCGGGATATGGGTGAAGCACCCTTGCCTTGCAGCGCTTCGCGGCGCATGTCGACCAGATGAATCTTAGGCAACTGACGATGATCGACGCGGTTCAAGATGCGGTCGACGGCGTATTTGCCCAGCTCGACATTATAGAGCGATTCAAGCGAGGGGGTCGCCGAGCCGAGCACGCAGACGGACTTGTTGATATGCGCGCGATAGACGGCGACATCGCGCCCATTATAACGCGGCGCCTCCTCCTGTTTGTAGGACGGCTCATGCTCTTCGTCGACAATCATGAGTTTGAGGTTCTGCACTGGGGCAAATACCGCAGAACGTGCGCCGACCACTACGTGCGCTTCGCCGCTGGCGAGGGCTTTCCAAGCATCGTAGCGCTCGCCCTCAGAGAGGTGACTGTGCCAGACCACGGTGTGCACGCCGCGGGCTTCGAGGCGCGCGCGCACACGGCCTACAGTTTGTGGCGCCAGCGCCACCTCCGGCACTAGGAAAATTACGCCGCCACCTGTAGCGACAATTTTCTCGATGGCATTCAGGTAGACTTCGGTCTTGCCCGAGCCAGTCACTCCGTGCAGCAAGCGCACACTAAACTTGTCGGCTGCAATCGCTTCGTGGATCGTTTTCACGGCAGCACCCTGCTCTTCCGTCAAAACGGGCCGCGACTCGGCGACGACGGACTCTTGGTCGCCGAGCTCGTCCTCGTATGCGATGCGCTCTTCTTCAGTGTCGGTCTCGCGCAAGAAGCCCTTGACCACCAAGCCATCACAGGCGGAAGCGCTAATCTTCATGGCCTTTAATATATCCGAGCGTGGTAGTGGTTTTACCTGTTGGCTGATAAATTTGAGAATCGCGGCCTGCTTGGGAGCCCGCTTTTCGAGTGCACTGAGCTCCTCGACTGTAGGTGCTTTGCCCTTGGAAATATAGCGCCGGGTCTTGGGCTTCATTCCTTTGCGAATGGCCGCAGGAATCATAGTTTCCAAGATGGCCTCGGGCGTGGCAGCATAATATTTGAGGGCCCAGCGGAAGAGCTGCATCAGGTCGGGCGTCAGCACAGGATATGGCTGCACGACTTCGAAGAGCATCTTAAGCTTCCCCGGGGGCACGACTTGATCAGTGCCGAAGCGCAGCACGACACCGAGTTCACTGCGCCGCCGCAATGGGATACGCACCAAGGAGCCGAGTTGCAGCGTGGCCTGGCATGTAGGCGGCACGGCGTATGCGAGCGCCTTGTCAAAGCCAGAAAGGGCAATCACTTCGACTATGGTGGTGTCATGCTGCGACTTATTTTTGGGCATCGAGTAAGTCTTTAAAGGCTCCCTCCTGCTCGGCAAGCTCATCCCAACTGCCCTCGCTGATACACTCGCCCTCACGCAGCACAATGATGCGGTCAGCACTGCGGATCGTGCTCAAGCGGTGGGCAATGGTAATGGTGGTGCGCCCCTTCGCAAGATAGTCGATCGCAGCTTGCACGGACTTTTCGCTCTCATAGTCGAGCGCACTGGTAGCCTCGTCGAGAATCAGAATCTTCGGATTGCGCAAGAGTGCCCGGGCGATCGCAATCCGCTGGCGCTGTCCGCCGGAGAGGCTGACACCACGCTCGCCGACTTTGGTTTGAAAGCCATCGGGCAAATCTTCAATAAAATCCAGCGCACTGGCATGTCGTGCAGCCTCACGCACAGCCTCCTCGGTGGCTGAAGGACGACCAAAACGTATATTATCTAAAATCGTGCCGGACAGCAGTAAATTATCCTGCATTACGATGGCACACTCTTGACGAAACTCTCGAATCGCCAAGTCCGACTGCGACACCCCGTCGACTAGAATCTCACCATCAATGGGCGCATAAAAGCCCAACATCAAGCTCACCATGGTGCTCTTGCCCGAGCCACTGGGTCCCACAAAAGCGACGTGTTCCCCTGGTTGAATCGTAGTCGAAAAATTACGAATTGTGCGGTGCTCCTTCTCCTTATCGTAGGCGAAGCTAACATTACGAAACTCAACTTTGCCTTGCATCTGCTCCAGCACACGCGTCCCTTGCCACTGCTCGACATAGGCCGAATCCATCAATTCTTTGATGCTCTTGTAGCTCTCTGCTCCCAACAAATATTGCATACTAAATTGAGTGATCATATTGACCGGCGCCAAACAGACTGGGAGTGCACCTACCAGCGCGACCATCGCACCCAGCGACATTTTCTCTTCGATTACCAGCCCACCGCAAAGCGCGACCGCAAATAGGGACAGGCTGGTAACGACTGTAAATAGAATATAACCGAGCGACTGATTCAGCTGCATCTGAGAAATCCGCTTATCACTATACGCATCGCTCACAGCTCCCATTTGCTTTTTAGCCTCCTGCTCTTGGCCATACCCACGCACCAACTTAATCGCAGAAATAAACTCGTTGGCCTGCCCTGTCATACGCTCACGAGCAACGCGCACCTCATGGTTATTTAACTCGATCTGCTTGAAGAAATAAACCCGCACAAAGGCGAAAATGGGAATACTGATAAGCACAATCAGTAGCAACCAGACATTGATATAAGTCAGGGCCAATATCAGCAAAACCGAACGTAGCAACTCAGGGATAATGCCAGTCACGATCTGAATAACGGTCGCTTCGATATTACTGGTATCGAAGGCATACTTCGAGAGTAAGCGCCCAGTCTGGACGGAGTCCAGAAAACCGAAATGCATAAAGTTAAGTTTATGAAAAATACGCCCGCGCAATTTACGAAAGATCTCTTGCGACTGAGTGGACAGGTTATTTACCGCGATACGCATTGAGACGAAGTGCACAACCAATAAGCCGAGCGACAGTCCCGTATAATACGCGACCGCACCGAGATCACTTTCAGGAATCGCAACATCCACGATGCGTTGCGAAAGAATCGGAAACGGAGTAATCGCAAGCACACTGAGAATGCGCCAGAAGAGGTATGTGCGAAGCGAGCGTTTATGGCTCCAAATGAAGCCACTTAAGGTCTTCTTGTGAAGACCGATCGATTGGTGCGGATGCATAACCCAGACAATCAGATAAGGTCTTAGGCCATTAGCCAATCCCCAAATCACTCAATAAGCGCTGAAAACCTGCATATTCGTGAATCGCATTTAGATCTGGATCATGCTGCATCCAGTTAAAATCTTTGTAGCCCAAAGAGATCGCCGTCCGCAGCACTTCGACCGCCTCTGCGGCACGCCCTTTCAGACTGAGGCTACAAGCCAAATTATAATGCGCAGTGGGATCTTCGGGATCTAGCCGCACCAGCTTGCGATCCATTTTCAAGCCAGAATCAATGCGGCCTGCTTGGGTGTAAATGTGTGCTAATATCGAAGCGACCTGCACATCCTTAGGCATGCGCCGATGTAAGCTTTCGAAAAAGCTCAATTCAAAATCCAGATTGCTGCGAGTGGCCATTTTCCGATTGAAAACGCCTAGCGCGAAGGCGCAAGGACGATTTATATCAGTAGCTCCGCCCGAGATCTTTTCTGAGCAGTCTTGAAACAGTCACGCGGCCAAATATCTAGCAACGAGCGAAGAGAGCGAAGTGTACAGTCTCCCCACTACAACTGTAGAAATGGCCTCCAAGTCAAGGACTAGAAGCCTTTCTTGCGCAAGACGTCTTCAAGCTGTGCTTGGAAGGACTGCACATCTTCGGGGCTAGGACGGTATTCAGGGTCATCGCCAGGAATCAGGCCGAGCTGTCCTGCAGCACTGAGTTGCCAACCAAGGCTGACGCCATCGCTGAACTTCACCGTGCCACTGACCAGCGCGCCCGGGCGCATAATCGCATCCACATCAACAAATACAGAGCCATCGCCGCCCTCATCGACAAGTTCCGCCTCGGCGTTTTCGGTTTCCGCATCGACAGCGTCTTCACCCGCTTCCGGCTCGTCTTCGACCACTGCGATATCCAAGTCGTCGACCAAGAAACGCACATCCATATAAGTCATGGAAATTTCAAATTCTTCGAGCAGCGAACGCTGCACGTCGGCCAGCGAGCGGCCTGCTTGAACCCATTGTGTAACTGAGGCTTTTTGTTCGTCGGTAAGTTGCATAATCGGTCAAGTTGAAGATGCCGTGCCGCTCGTCAACCACGAAGCAGGAAATTGCAGACGAGAAGACAGCATCTGGCCCCTTGCTGCAAAGAACGAGAGAAAGTCCTAACCAAAGACCTGTCGCTTCAATCCATTGATTACAGACAAGTCCCCCCAATCGGCACCTCGTAGTGCATTCACTTTCGGCGGGTGCTTTCGCCCCTTCTCCATTTGCCACGCCCCCACGAAGCCACGAACAAACTCCTTCGAACCAAAAATGGCTCCATCGGTAAAGTAGCGCACACGACAACGCAGAATCGCGTGCTTACTAAGACAGCCATCCTCTTGCTCCAACACCTTCAGAGCTTGCTGACGCGTCATCTCAGGCAAACCAGACTCCGCAGCCCGCTTACCAAAGATCAGCAAGCGATGTGACTTCAAAGCCCCCGAGACCGCAGCCTCACCGCTCTGCCTCTGGCCAAGATAATCCCTCCAAACTCGAACCAATCCCTCTTGCGCTTTCTGATCGCCCGCGACTGCCTCTGCATAGCCACAAAAACGATAATCCTTCGGATCTTCAACGATCCCCGCCCGCACAGAATTCAAATCAATATAGGCCGCCATCGTTTGCAGCGGGTTCCCCTTCCCTTCGACAAGAACCGACTTAAAACGCTCCGCCCATAATGTGCCGTAGCGCTGATGCGAACGATTATACCACACAGAGAAGCGTTGCTTCACCGCCTTCATAAACTCGGAAACATCCCCCATTCGCGCGCGGAGTTTCCGGCGAATGATCTCTGCATCCTCACCGCCCGCCTCAAGAGTTTTAGCCATCTGAACAGCCGACGCTTCCTGATACTTCGTAGGCTTAGGATAAAGTATCTGATAGCGACGCATCAGCTCCCGATCAGAGACCTCCTGCCCATCAAACACACGCACCAGCACATGAAAGTGGTTCGACATAATACAGTAAGTTAAAATCTCGACTCCGGAAAATTCAGCCACTTGCCACAGCATCTTACGCAAAATCTCTTTCTCCCGGTCCTGGAACAAGCGCTCACCATTCACAGTGCGAGTCATACAATGATAAACGGCACGGCTCCCACTCACCTTCGTCCTTCGAGTCCTCATATATAAATGAAAATGCCACAACCACGGCATTCCGTCAACATTATTTAGCCTGTCCCTTTTTTAGATATGTCCCTTTTTAGATATCAACGCCCCCACAAAGCTGCTCAAGTAAACGCATACTTAGCCGAACATCCACATGGGCACACCCACTTTACTCCGCTCTTGGCTCAATCAGGTAGAGCGATCTTCAGAAGATCGCTGAGATATTAATGGGGAATCACTCGTGAATTGTCGTTTAATTGTAGCGAATTGGCGAAGCTATTTCGAGTTGAGGCGCGCTACAACCGACGCTCGAAACCGCTTCGTGGACCTCTCTACACAATCAGCTGTTTTCTTAGACTTCTTCTGAACATGGCTATAATGATTTTCACAGCGCTTGCTGCGTGCGATACTTGGTTGGCGTCATGCCGGTGTCGCGTTTAAAGCTGCGACTGAAATGCGGTGCGTTACAAAAGCCTGTGAGCGCGGCGATGGTTTCGATGGGTTCTTGGGTGGTGCTGAGGAGTTTGCGGGCTTCGGCGATGCGGCTGCGGATTAAGTATTCGCGTATGCTGCTGTGCATTTGCGCGCGAAAGCGCAGCTCCAGGAGGCGACGACTCACCCCGAGGTGTTCGGCGATTTCGAGGGTGCCGATGGAACGGCGCAAATGAGTGGCGATGTAAGCCAGCGCTTGCCTGACCAGCGGGTCGGTGGCGGCCAAGGCATCGGTGCTTTGGCGCACGGTGATGCCTTGCGGGGGGATCAACTTGAGGCGCTCCGCGAGGGGTTCGCCCTTTATGATTTGATCCAACATGGCGGCTCCTTCGTAGCCGATGCGCGCAAGATCGTAGCGCACACTGGAGAGCGTGACCCACTGGCTCTCGCAGATCAGTGCGTTGTCATCGGCCCCCAAGAGTGCGACGTCGTCGGGAATGCGCAGTCCGGCTTCATGGCAGAGGTGCGCCAACCAGGCGGTATCGTAATCGCTTTTAGTGTAGATGGCACAGGGCTTGGGTAAATCCAGCAAGCGCTGTGTGATGTAAACGGGATCCTGCGCCTTGACGGTATCGAGTCGCACACAATCAATACCGGCAGCGGCCAGCGTGTCACGATACGCCTGATAGCGGGTGCGACTGACTGGGTTGATCGCCAGCCCGAACCAGGCGCAGTTCTGGTGCCCGAGTGCTATAAAATGCTCCGCACCGAGGTGCCCCAGCGCGGTATTGTCCGCAGCCACCCGGGGCAGATCAATGTCTTCACGCCAGATCGACAGGTCGACCGTCGGCACATCGGCTTTCAAAACAAATTCTTCCAGCTGACGACTGAAATTCAGCGAGGTAATGATGCCGTCGCCCTTCCAGTGCTCAGGCAGCTGAAAATCCTTGAGAATACTGACATCCAAGTGCCAGCCATGCTGCCCCGCATAACGTGCGATGCCTTCATGCGCGGCTTGATCGTAACTGCCCAAAACCATCAAAATATGCTTCCTGCGTGCCATTTGCGCAAAAGTGCAAATCTTTCTAGCAATATGCAATTTTTATCTTAAAGGCCTGCGGCGTATGTTGATCGTTTTTACACAATCCCGGTCGTCCTTTTTTAAGCAAAGGCGCGGCTGCAATCAATGTCCCCACAACTAGTTCTCTTATGGCTATCGATATCAAATCCCCTGACTCATGTGAATACGGCTGCATCTCGCTCGGCGAGGTGATGCTACGCCTCGACCCCGGCGAAGGCCGCGTCCACACTACGCGCCAATTTACAGCCTGGGAAGGCGGCGGCGAATACAATGTCGCCCGCGGCTTGCGTCGCTGCTTTGGTCTGAAGACCGCGGTGGTCACTGCGTTTGCGGACAATCCTGTCGGTCGCTTGGTAGAAGACTTCATCCTACAAGGCGGCGTCGACACTGACTTCATCAAATGGGTGGAGTACGACGGCATCGGCCGCGAGGTGCGCAACGGCCTGAACTTCACCGAGCGCGGCTTCGGCATCCGTGGTGCTGTCGGCTGTCCCGACCGCGGCAACACCGCCGCCAGCCAGCTCAAGCCCGGCGACATCGACTGGGAAGAGATCTTCGGCAAGCGCGGCGCACAGTGGTTCCACACTGGCGGCATCTACGCAGCGCTCAGCGCCACCACGCCAGACGTCGTCTTGGAAGCAGTCAAGTGTGCGAAGAAGCACGGCACCATCGTCAGTTACGATTTGAATTACCGCCCATCACTCTGGAAGGACTTCGGCGGCCTCGCTAAGTGCCAGGAAGTGAATCGCGAGATTGCGCAATATGTCGACGTGATGATCGGCAACGAAGAAGACTTCACCGCCTGCCTCGGCTTCGAGGTCGAGGGCGTGGATGAGAATATCTCCCACATCCCAGTGGAAGCCTTCAAAAAGATGATCGGCACCGCCATCAAGCAGTTCCCGAATTTCAAGGCCACTGCAACCACCTTGCGCGCAGTGAAGACCGCCACTGTTAACGACTGGGCCGCCATGGTCTGGCACGACGGCGAATTCTACGAATCCATGCAGTTCCCTGAGTTGGAGATCATGGACCGCGTGGGCGGCGGCGACAGTTTCGCCTCGGGCCTGATTTACGGTTTCCTTTCCGAAAATGATCCCCAGGAAGCGGTCGACTACGGCTGTGTGCACGGCGCCCTCGCCATGACCACTCCCGGCGACACCACCATGGCCTCGCTCAAGGAAGTGAAAAAGATCAAAGCCGGCGGCGGCGCTCGCGTGGATCGCTAGAGAACATCGAACGTTGAACTTCCAACGTCGAATGCTGAACCTTGCTTCAGCACTCAAATCTAGTTTCTAAAATCTCTCATTCATTCAAAATTCAAAGTTGGACGTTCAATGTTCGACGTTTCCCCCATGTCTGATCTACACAAATTCCCTGTCATCCCTGTCATCGTGCTCGACGATGCCAACGACGCCGAACCACTCGCCGAAGCGCTGCTGGCCGGTGGCCTCAACATTATCGAAGTCACCTTCCGCACCGCGGCTGCAGCGGAATCCATTGAGCGCATCGCGAAGGCCTTCCCTGAAATGCAGGTCGGCGCCGGCACCGTGGTGACGCCCGAGCAAGCCAAGCGCGCGATCGATGCCGGCAGTAAGTTCGGCCTCGCACCGGGCACCGATCCGGAAACGATCGCTGATTTCAAGCAACAAGGGGTGCCCTTCATACCCGGCATCATGACGCCCAGTGACATCCAAGCCGCCGTCAAAGCAGGCTGCACTTCGCTCAAGTTCTTTCCCGCAGGCGCAGCGGGCGGCCCCAAGCTGCTTAAAGCAATGGCCGCACCCTACGCCAACCTGGGCATTAAATTTTGCCCCACAGGCGGCGTGACGCTCGACAACATGAACGACTACCTCTCGCTACCCGAGGTCTTCGCCATCGGTGGCACATGGCTCGCCACCAAAGCGCAGATCCAAGCGAAAGAATGGGGCACCATTACCCAGCAGGTGAAAGACGCACTGGCCAAGGCTTCGGTGTAATACCGCTTGACCGTCTAGGCGCGGCTTCTATGTTCGCCTGCATTCACTTAATATGTATTGCTTGCGCACATCTATGAAGCATCTTCGCCTCTTCAGCTCTTTATTGCTCACCACCTGCTTGTTTCAGTCCAGTCTGCAGGCCCAACTCGCGCCCGATCCCGAATTGCTTCGACTCGGCAATGGCATTGCAGCCATCGCCGAAGGGCAGATTATCACCGTCGAAGCACTGCGCCGCGAACTAGAGCCCATCATTCCTCGCCTACGCACCGAATCCAAGAGTGCGGAAGAATTTTCCAAGCGCATCGATCAGCTGAGTAAGGAAGTGCTGCAAAACATGATCGACCGCATCATCATCGTGAAGGCGGCCGAGGAGAAGGGGCTGATGATCCCGCCATCTTATATCGAGCAGGAGTATGACGATGTGATCCAGCGCGATTTTGGGGGCGACCGTGGACGCTTTCTCGAGTATCTGCGCGCGCGTGGCGAAACTGCGCGCGACTTCCGCAAAGACATTTACAAGCGTGTGGTCGTGAACGTGATGCGTCAAGAATCGCGCCGATCTCAATCCGAAGTCAGCCCGGAGCGCATCGAAGAATTCTACGTAAAGAACAAGATACGTTTCTACCAAGAAGAAGCCCTACACTTACGCCAAATCATCCTGACACCACTCGCCGACGAAGGCTTAGTCACACTACGCCAAACTGCCAAGAAGGTGATCGACGAGCTCAATAGCGGAGCCAACTTTGGCGACGTCGCCCGCAAATACAGTCAGGATGAAATGAGCCGCAATGGTGGCGACTGGGGCTGGATCGAGCGCAAAGACATTCGGAAAGAGCTCAGCGACGCGGCCTTCGAACTATCCGCGGGCAATTATAGCCAGCCAATTGAAATTGAGGGCACCATCTTCATCCTCTACGCAGAGGACAAGCGAGAAGAAATGATTCAACCCATCGTGCAAGTGCGTGACATCATCGAAAACGTGCTGATCGGTGAGATCGCTCGCGAGACACAAGAGAAATGGCTGCAAGAAGTGCGTAACGAAGCCTACGTGCGCTACTTCTTATAGGCGATTATTCGCCTACATTCCCGCCTTAAAGCAAGTCAGCGCCCAAGGCAGCAATCTGATCTGTTTTACGAAGCCTGGCGAGTCTTCTCTGTTTGCAAGCGTAGCTGCCCACAAGCTGCGTTGATATCGTGGCCTTTCTCGCGACGGATCGTGCAGGAAACTTTCGCCTTACGCAGCGCCTCCACAAAGGCGTCCTGGCGGGGCACACTGGGGCGTTTCCACGGCAAGCCTTCCACTGTATTATAAGGAATGCAATTCACGTGAGCGTGAAGCTCGCGGGCAATTTTAGCCAATTCACGCGCCTGCTCCATGCTATCGTTGACGCCCTCGATGAGAATAAACTCAAGCGTCAACATACGGCCATGACGCTGTTGAAAGGCCTTGGCCGCAGGGATCAATTCCTCGAGCGGGTATTTTTTATTGACCGGCATAATCTGCTGCCGCACCTCATTCGTGGCCCCATGCAGCGAGATCGCGAGCCGCACGGCGATCCCCTCTTCAGCTAGCTTCAAAATCTGCGGCGCCAGCCCAGAAGTGGACACCGTGATACGGCGCGCCCCAAAATTCAGGCCCCAGTCCGCATTCAAAATACGGATGGTGCGCACCAGCGTATCGTAATTCGAGAGAGGCTCGCCCATGCCCATGAACACGATATTATCAAAGGAGGCAATCTCCTCACGAGCCCGATCCGTATGTGCGTCCTCGCGACGGCAGATATGCATCAATTGCGAAACCACCTCCGCAGCCATCAGATTGCGACGAAAGCCCGCCAAGCCGGAGGCACAAAATTTACAACCATAGGCACAGCCCACCTGGATCGACACACAGACTGTCTTGCGCGAATTTTCCTGCCCCACTCCCGTCTGCGGCGCGCGAATCAAGACCGTTTCAATCAAGGACTTGTCTTCCAGCTCCAGCAACAGCTTCTGGGTCACATCATTGGAGCGCTTATCGATCACAGGCGCCGTCGGATACAAGATGAACGTGTCATCCAACCAGGCACGAAAATCCTTGGGCAGATTCGTCATCGCATCCCAGGAATCGACGCGCTTTTTATAAAGCCACTCCATGACTTGCTTGGCACGAAAGCCTTTATAGCCCGCCGCTTCAATCTGCGTTTTCAGGCTTTCGAGAGTTTCGCCAAAGAGGCTCGGTTTTTGAGGTGTAAATCGCACGCAGGGGAACTTGCACGCTTTATTCAGAAATTCCACTGCAAATTTCGTGTTGCAAAAATCAGATAGTGCTCTAGCGTTCACATGCAAGATTATGAGTGTCATTTATTCAAGCAATCGCCGCATTAAAGACATGCTGGCGAGCGAGCGTCCGCAAGAGCGCTTGGAAAAGCTTGGAGTGGAAGCGCTCAGCGACCGCGAATTACTAGCGATGATCCTACGCAGCGGCCCTCCTGGTGTGGATGTGGTGAGCATGTCTGAAGAACTGCTCCACAAGGCTGGCAGCCTCACGCATCTACTGCGCTGGTCCGCCAAGGATTTTCAGCAGATACGAGGCATCGGCAAAGTAAAGGCACTGCAGCTGATCTCCGTGATGCAATTCGCCAAGCGCATCTTAACCGAAGACATGGGCAACGAGGTCATCTTCGACAGCTCGGCCATGGTTGCCCGCCATTTTCGTCCATTAGTCGCGGGCGAAGAAATCGAACGCTTTTGGGTGCTCTGCCTCGACCGCAAGAACCGCCTAATCAAGCGTGAAGAAGTGACCAAAGGGACGGCTACGAATTGCCTGGCGCACCCGCGTGAAGTCTTTCGCGAGGCCATTAAGCAAGGCGCCACAGCCATCATCGCCGTGCACAACCACCCCAGCGGCGATCCAGCCCCCAGCCGCGCCGACATACAAGTCACACGCCAACTGCGCGAATCCGCCAAAGTCATCGGCATCGACCTGCACGACCACGTCATCGTCGGGCACAAAGCCCACGACCCGCAGGGGCTCGGCTACTACAGTTTCAACGAAGCCGGCCTCATCTAGCCTCCGCACTCACGGCCCCACCCTCGAGTCCTCCGCCCTCAGCTCTTAGCCCTCAGCCCTCAGCCCTCAGCTCTTAGCTCTTAGCCCTCAGCCCTCAGCTCTTAGCTCTTAGCCCTCAAGTTTCAGCCCTGTGGCTTCTGCACCACCCAAAAGCGGCAGTCGTCAGAAAAGGCTTCCACCTGCGCGGACTCTTGCCCCAATTCACTGCGCATGACTGAAGCTTCGACATGGAAGCCTACTTTAGCTAGCAGCGCTTGCATCTCGGCCACGGTCGGCACATGCATAAAGTGCGCCCCATGATCGGTCGCCTCAGTGCGATCACCAAAGTCGTCAAGTTCCGGTTTTTCCGTGCCATACTCCCAGCGCAGCGTTTCCGCCTGCCAAAAGTCGCGATGTGCGGAACGCTCACGATCGTGTGTGGTAAATACAAACCAGGCACCCGGACGAATCACACGCAGAATCTCCCGCAGCGCACGCTCACGCTGCTCCAACTGGGGAATCTGCATCAGCCCATTGAAACCAAAAATCGCGCCATCGAAGACATTGTCCTCAAATTCAAGTCGCGTCGCATCGCACACGCGGCAATGAATCGTATAGTCTAAGCGCTTCGCCAAATCCTGCGCCTGCTTCACCATCGTGCGCGCATAATCGGTAGCTAAAATATGTCGATAGCCCAGCTCATACAGACCGATCGCGATACGCCCCGCGCCACAGCCCAACTCTAAGAGCGAATCTTCCGGCGAAAAGATACGGGTAAAAATCTTCTCCTCCGATGCCCAAAGCCCAAGATCGGCCGCAGCTTGCGCGTAGTAGTTCACAACTCCCTGCGAATCGAAATATGCCTTTACCTCTTTGACGTCCATGGCTGCAGTCAAATCCATGCATCCATGCTGGCAAATCGAAAGCGCAAGAGAATCTTGCCTCCACCCCAACCACCCCCACTCGAATGCAAAATAATCCGCTTGGATGCCTCCGATACGGCTTTGTAGGGTTGCCAGTGGAACGAAAGGGTTCATTTTCGTGACTCATTCGATTCATGTTGGCCATCTTCAAGACAATTATACTCCTCGTCGTCGCGCTGCTGTTGGCAGCGGCCGCCTTGTTGATCCCTGCCCACTTGCGCTCAATCGACCTTGCGGTGCTGCAAGCTCATGCCAAGCAAGCTGATGCCGGCCATGCAGTGGACGTAGTGCTGAATGAAAGCATCCGATCCGCTCACATCGGCTCGACATTGCGCATCCTCAATGGCACCCGAACCCGCCCCGATCGAAGGCAGCCCTATCAAGCTCAAATACGAGAACTACTGGAGCAACGCCCCAGCCTACTGGCGAGCGGAGGCCCCGACCGCACGCTGGAAGACTTTTTAGAGCTCGTGCAAGCCAAGCCCAGCGCCACAGCTGGCATCGAACCACGCCCCCTGCTACCGCAACTGCTGCCTCGCAGTGAGCGCGCCTCACTTAGCAGCATGCTCGCAGAGTCCACCAATGCCAACGTAGCCGCCCTACTAGGCGCACGCGACATTGTAGGCCTACTGCGCTTACACCCCGCCAGCCATGCCGCTGGTGCGCCCTACGACGCAGGCATTCTCAGCCTCGCCCTGCTAATCGAAGGGGGTCACTTCAGCCCAGCGCTCGCGCAAAAAATTGGGCAAACCGCCGCCCAAGCCAACCTCGGCACCCCCGCAGCGGTACGAGCATTGGAAGACTTTGCCATCGCCACCCTCTCACTAGGCCGCCAACTCGACCACCGCTCCCTAGCGGACCTCGCCCACATCACTCAGAGCCTAAGTGACTGGGGCGAAATGGGCACCCTCTTCCGCGCCCAGCCCGACCGTATCGACGCACTTTACACCGCATTGCGCTTTGAAGGCAGTTCATCGCCAATCTTCAGCTACTTAGCTAGCTATCCCGACACAGGGAAACAAGATCTCGACGCAGCCTTGAGCTACGGCCCGCAGGCCACGCAGGAGATTTTACGCGAAGCGCTTCCGATCTACCATGCCAAAGCTGGCCTAGCCGCTACCGTGATCCCATTTCTGAGTCAATATCGTCCACACAGTCTCGTCGAGCTCAGCCAAAATAACCGCGAGGGAGCCCTTGCCCTGAAAGCCGGCCTATTCGTGCTCTCGGGCTTGGCTTTCGCACTCGCGATGGGGGCCGCTTGGCGCGCCAGTATACAAGAGACCAAGTCCCAAAAGACCCTAGCCCGCAGCACACCTTCCATAGTTGCTCGCAATGTTTTCATCAGTCTAGTCGTAGCGCTCACGCTATGGACTTTGTTCGAACCTGAAGTACTTAAATCTAGCAATACCGAAACTGACTCCGACTCCGCGCCTCGCATCGAGTTTGTGGTCGCCGACACCTTAGAATCTCTCAAATCACCCGTTAAAGCCATGCAAGAACTCAATCAAGTCACCCTCCTCGTGCTCGCGCTCTTCTTCATCACGCAGCTCGTCATCTACTGCTTCTGCCTGATTAAGCTCAAAGAGATCGCCAAGCAAAAACTCAGCGCCTCCCTCAAGCTCAAGCTGCTTGAAAACGAAGAAAACCTCTTCGACTTCGGCCTCTACTTCGGGCTAGGAGGCACCGTCCTGTCACTGATACTGGTCGCAGTTGGCATCGTCGAAGCCAGCCTGATGGCCGCCTATGCGTCCACCCTGTTTGGCATCCTATTTGTCGCGATGCTGAAGGTCATCAACCTGCGCCCATACCGCCGCCACCTCATCATACAAGCTAGCTCAGAGACCCACGATAGCGAAGTCTCTCTGATGAAAAATATCGAATTGTAAGCAGCCGTCCTCGCGATCCAGCGCCGCGCGCCTCCTTCGATCTTCTCCCTTCCAAACACCGCCCTATGAACAAAACACTCATGCTCGTCATTTGCGACTTCCTCCTATTGAGCATGCTCGCACTGGCACGTTTCGACCCGCCTGAAGAGAAACCCGAGACCGGGCTCGAAGTCACAGAGGCCTCCGCCAGCGCCGAGGCCGAGTTGATTTCGCTACTGGAAGAATCATTGGAATCGGAGCTCAGCTCACGCCAAAACCTCACCGAAGACCTGACCGAGACCCGTGAATCCCTGCAAGCCAAGGCTCGGGAACTGGCAGAGCGCGAAGCCGCGCTGGCCGCCACACAGTCCAATCTCGAAGCCACCACTCAAAAAGCACAGCAACTGGAACAAACGAAGGCCGAAATCGAAGCCGCCCAACAGGCTCTCGCCTCGGAAAAGGCCCGCATCGAAGCGGAGCGTGCCCAGCTCGCAGAACGCTTTGACAACACACGCACGGAACTTGAGGCCGCCAAATCAGAACAAGTCTCGCTAGTCTCCACCCTAGGGCAACTCAAAGAAGAGAGCTCCGTCGCCAAAGAAAAACTCAGCCAAACCGAAGAAGAACTCATCGCGCGCGAAATTTTACTCGCCGAACGCGAAGCCGCACTCAAGGCAGCCGAAGAAGAAAAAGCAAAACTGGCCGCCGAACGTGAGGCACTGAACCGCGAACTTCAGGTCGCCCAAGCAGAACGTCGCCTGCTGGAACAAAATCTCACCTCGGAACAAGCCGAAAAGCTGCAGCTACAACGCGAGAAAGAGCAAGCATTCGCCCGCGCAGACCGTCTCACTGAAAACGTTTCCGAACTCGGTGCCGGCGTCAGCCAACTCGGACAAGGGGTCAGCAGTTTAGCTCAAGCCTCCGAAGATATCAAAAAAGAGATCGAGGCCGCACGCCCTCAAACCATGAGTGAAATCTTCACTCGCTTTCAAAACAATCGAGCCAGCCTACGGTTCACCGCCACCGAAGCGGGCCTATTTGGCGCACAGACCACACGTAACTACGAGAGTAAGAGTATACTGATCACAGATGCCAGCGGCGCCACTTACCTCGTCACCCACACGGCCAACTCCCCCTTTGCTTTTAATAAGAACGCCAATAATCTACTCGCGGCGAGCCTAGAGGTCTCTCTCGGGAATCGACGCTTCCCAGTGAGCCAGATCGGCTTTCTTAGCACCGATCCACGCATACTCTTCGTGCCCTTGCCGCAATCCGTTGTTGAGCGCTCCGGACTAGAGACCTTCCCACTCGCCCAGCAGCCTGAACGCTGGGAAGAAGCGGTGCTGGTCAAAAATGACGAGAGTAACTTCGGCCGCACCGGCTTCCGCCGCCTGACCGAGAGCGAACGTTTCCTAAAAATGGATCGTCCTGCACTCGGACAGTTGTTCGCCGATTTCGCCTCCTCCCGTGGGGACTTGGCCTTTACCAAAAACAGCCAATTCATCGGCATTTTGACCGACTCCGAGCACGCCGTGGTGATCAACGATTTCCTCGCCAGCGCGATCACTCAGCTGAATGCGAACTTCAACACCGAAGAGAACGCCGCCACCATCGACCGCCTGCGTGATCGCGTGCAGCAGCTCCCGGCAAAAATACGCTAAACGCAGCTAAGAATGTGCAAATTACGCTTGTTTCAAGGGCACAAAAAGCTAGTCTAATCATGTTCTGCCGTACCCAGCCCAACACCTTCCAAGCTTACCCCGCAAGCTGATAGTACTCAGCCCTGATCGATCTGAGGAGGCACGCCTACGCACTCACTTGGAGCAAGATACAGAAGGGAAATACCAGCTCTCGCAAGTGCCCAGCTTGGATGCACTGCGCACAATCGATCTCGAACAGGACTACCATGCGATCCTGGTCGATATGCGCCAAGATCGGGACGACTCTCTGCAGAGCATCCACTACATCTCGCAACAACAGAACAAAGTCGCGCTCATTGCGCTCTGCCGCGATCACGCGCAGTTACAGCGCTACAAGGAAGTCATCCACCATCTGGACGACTACATACTGGCGGATCACTTAGTCGACGGCGAGCTTCCCACCCGCATCACCCACGCCATCCGGCGACGTCTCAAAGAACAAGAGCTGCTGCACGAGCAAACCCGCTTACAGTCCTTACTCGACAATATACCCGACGCGATCTTCTTCAAAGATCGCGAAAGCCGCTTCACGAAAGTGAATAAAAGGATGCAGACCGTCTACGGCAAAGCGCATCCCAGCCTGCTCGGAAAGACCGACTTCGACCTATTTTCCGAAGAACACGCTCAGGCCGCTTACAATGACGAGCAACAAATAATACGCGATGGCCAGCCCATCGTAGGTAAACTCGAAAAAGAAACCTTCGAAGACGGACATTTCAACTGGGTGAATACCACCAAAGTGCCGCTCAAAGATGAGCAAGGCCGCATCATCGGCACTATGGGCATCTCGCGCGATATCACAGAACTCAAAAAAGCACAAGACACACTGGCCCACGAACGCTCGCTGCTAAAGACCATCATCGAACACGCCCTGGCAGGCATCTTTGTCAAGGATCTGGCCGGGCACTACTTAGTCGTCAACCAGCGCCATGTGAAATATCTAGGTGCGCAGGCAGAACCCGAGGTGATCGGCAAAACCCTTTACGACTTCTTCGAGCAGTCAGAAGCCACACGCATATCCGCCACCGACCAGAAGATAATGCAAAGCGGCCAAAGTATCGAAAATCTAATCGACTACCGGCAGCGGCCTGATGGCTCCGAGCTCTGGCTATTAACCAGTAAAGTCCCCCTACGTGATGAGCTTGGGCGCTGCATCGGCCTGGTCGGCATCTCGCTAGACATGACCGAACAAAAGCTAGCCGAGCGCAACTTAAAGAAGGCCATCAAAACGCTGGAAGAGACCAAGCTACAGTTGATCGAAGCCGAAAAATTAAAAACAGTCGGCCGACTCGCCGCAGGCGTGGCACACGAGGTCAAAAATCCACTCAATGTGGTCGCTTTGGGCGCCGAATATTTAGAAGGGCAAATAGAAGGGCCAGAGGAGATGCTCGAAGTCATCCAAGACATGCGCCATGCGATTCAGAAGGCCAATCATGTGATCTTTGAATTACTCGATTATTCCTCGCCACACAAGGTGGCGATGGAGCTGGGCAATATAAACGAAATCATTTCGCAAGTACTGGCATTGATGCGGCACAATTTCAACGAAAGCTGTATCACTGTGCACGAAGATCTCAGCGGAAAGATCGAGCCAGTCAAACTCGATGCCTCCAAGATGGAACAGGTCTTCATCAATCTCTTTCTCAATGCGATCTCAGTCATGAAAAAGGGTGGCTCACTGACGGTGCGCACCCGCGCGGAGCAAATAAAAAGTGCGGGCGATAATGTATCCAGTAAACTGACAGAATGCTTCCGCATCGGCGACACCGTCATCCTAGTCGAGGTGCTGGACACTGGCTCCGGGCTCAATAAAGAAGCGATTCAAAAAGCATTCGATCCATTTTACTCGACCAAAACCACCGGCGAAGGCACCGGGCTCGGCCTTTCCGTAACACGTAGCATCATAGAAATGCACCATGGTGTAATGACTCTCCAAAACCGAACCGATACCCAAGGCGCCTGCGTACGCATATGGCTGCCTGCCTCAAGCTAAGATAAAATCATGATAAAATTCAAGAAATCCACCCCCAATAAAGATGCCCGCCGAGTGCTGGTCATCGACGACGAACCTGCCTTCACCCGTATGGTCAAACTAAACCTAGAGGGCACAGGCGATTATATCGTAGAGTCTCTAAATGAGAGTCGCAAAGCCTTCGAGGTGGCCAAGGCATTTAAGCCTAACATCGTTTTACTTGATGTGGTGATGCCTGAAGCCGACGGGGGCGACGTAGCCCAAAGCCTACGCAGTCGCAGTCTCACTCAAAACATTCCGATTATTTTCGTATCTGCCATGGTCTCGCAAGAAGAGTCCAAAAAAGGATTCTACCAAAGCGGCGGCGAACATTTCCTAGCCAAGCCAGTGGACAAGGACACACTTTGCGGCGCGATCGAAACTGTGTTATTAACCCTAAAATAGGCGCACATCCCCCATCAAACGCCCGGCCCGGCACCCGATTTTAATGATGCTTGCGCAAGGTGGAGATCACGATATAAATCCCTAACAGGCCCGAGACTACAAAGCCCACGATCCCAATCGCGGGATAGCCCCAAAGGAAGGGGCGCACACCGGTAGTGATCACTAACGAGGAGCCCATCAGCAAAGAGCCGATGATAATACCCACCGTGAGTCGATTCATAGAGGCATTAATCGTCTCTTCGATATTCTCGGTGCCGGTGTGATGAAAATTAATCTGCAGTTTTTCGTCTTCTACTTTCTGTAGAATACGCTGCATATTTTCCGGAATACGTTGCATGCTACGCAGCATATTGAGCATCGGAAACAGCGTCTGACGCTGAATACTCGAAAAACTCCAGCGCTCTTTATTTAGCTTCACCAAATAAGGGCGCGCGACTTTTTGAATATCGAAATGCGGATCCAAGATGCGAGCGGTCTCTTCCACACAGAGAATCGACTTCGAAAGCAGCGCATAATCGGGCGACACTTCGATGCCATTGCTACCGAACAAATAGAGCATCTCTAAGCCCACGGTGCCCATTTTAGTGCCCGTCGGCCCAAACTCGCGGTGCTTGTTGAGCAAAAAAGTAATCTCTTTTTCCAAACGACGGCGATCGATCCGGCGATCATCAACCGACATGTGCTGCGCCACCCGAATCACCTTGTCCGCATCGCGCTCGGTAATCGCAGCAAACATATCCGCCAAATGAAAACGCATCTGCATGGTAATCTGCCCTGCCTGCCCCCAATCAATAAAGCAAATCTTCTGATCGTCTGTAATCAGCATATTGCCAGGGTGCGGATCCGCGTGAAAAAAGCCAGTGCCCACGATCTGGTGAAAGATCGACTCCCCGCCCATGCGGGCTACCCGTTCCGCGACTTCGGGCTCCAGTGTGATTTGGTCGGGCGCAAAGCCTTCCACCCATTCTGTCACCAGCAGTCGGCGCGAAGTCAGCTCGCGATATACCTTCGGCGCAAAGACATTTGCCTGCTCGGTATTTAAAGCGATGAAGATTTCAGCATTGTCGGCCTCATTGCGATAATCGAGCTCCTCTTCGAGACGCTTCTCAGCCTCACGAACCAAGGAAGGAAAATTATAGGGCCTCAGCTCTTCAATGCGCGCATGCACCTGTTTGGCAAACCAGCCGATGATCTCCATATCAGCGGAAATCGTTTTATGAATCTCGGAGCGCTGTATTTTAACAGCCACTTCAGCTCCAGTGGAGATCAATTTCGCTCGATAAACCTGCCCCAATGAACCCGCGGCCACTGGGTGAGGGTCAAACTCGGCAAAGACCTCCTCCAATTCGCGCCCGAGTGCCTTGAGTGCGACCGGCTTAATAGTCTCAAAGGGCTGCGTATCCACATCGTTACGCAACTTTTTAAGCTCCATCACCAGCGGCTCGGGCAAACGGTCTGGGCGGGTGCTAAGAATCTGCCCAAATTTGACGAAAATCGGGCCCAATTCCTCACAGGCATTCCGCACACGCTCATAAGCTGTCAGGTGCGTCACCTTCTTACGCACCAGGTTCTTTAATAAGAACTGCGGCGTATCCAGCTGAAGCAATAAATCCTCAAACCCCCAACGCACCAAGATCGCCACAATTTCGGGCGCACGCACTGCATTGGATAAGTAATTGAAGGGTTTCATATATTAAGTTAAGAATCCTGCTGGGGCTGCGCTGGTAAAGTCCCCTGACACGACACGGGCGTCACAAGTGAAGCCCCTACAAAAAAACAAGACTGCGAGAGGTAAGCTCAGGCAACCTCAGTCCTCATTCGGAAACTCTTTGTGCAGCTTTCCTTCGAGTGCTGTCACACGGGCAGCCAGCGCATCGTATTGATCCTTGGTCACAACATTTGCGCGATTGAGCATCTCGCAAAAAAGCTTACTGGCTTCAACTTTTGCTTTCTCGGTTTCAGTGCGGCCTTCTTCAACGATTTTGTCCGACATCGCAGCCGCCTCGTCTTTAGTCAACTTGCCCTTTTCCACCAATTCATCCATTGACTCCAGAACTTTATCTTTCGTCACGACAGCCACGCCAATGCCAGCCAACATAGTTTTCTTTACGAGATCGATCATAGTGGTCGAAAGATACTCCAGTCCTATCAGAAATACAAGAGCACAAAGCGAGTTACTACGACTTCGCGAAGAGCTTCTCGACGTATTTTGCGATCAGGTCGTTTTCCAAATTCACGAGATCGCCGACCTTTTTGGTATGCAGATTGGTCACCTCCATCGTGTGCGGGATTAACCAAATCGCAAAACCGCTGTCGTCGACTTCGGCTACAGTCAGTGAAATGCCATCCACTGTTATGCTGCCTTTGTGCACAATATAGCGTAATTTGTCGGGCTCACACTGAATGCGGAAAAAGAAGTCCTTGCCCCGCGGCTCGATCGCTTCGATCACGCCAGTGCCATCAACGTGCCCCGACACAAAGTGCCCGCCCATACGCGTGCTCGGCAGCAGTGCACGTTCGAGGTTGACCTTCCCCCCGGGACCGACACCACCGATCGAAGTCAAGCGCTTGCTCTCTTCCAATAGATCAAACTCGATCCGATTCTCGGAAAATGCGACTGCCGTCAAGCAGCAGCCATTCACCGCCACGCTATCGCCCAATTGTAGATCTTTGGTGACTGCATGCGCCTCCAAGATCAGGCGCCAAGCATTTTCGGTCTCCTCAAAAGAGATGACCTTGCCAGTTTCTTCAACGATTCCTGTAAACATAAGTCGAAAACGGTGCGCTCCCTCGCGAATTTAGCGGATTAACGGATTAGCGATTTAAAATCTTCGAAATGTCCGGTAAAGCCACCGGGCACGCCCTTGTTAATCACAGCGACCGCATCGTGTGAGTGCAGAGATTCAAGGTGCGCACAGGCCACTTGAAAGTCGGCAATCTTAGGCTCGGCGTCGAGCTGCTCGTGCAACAGACGTGCAGCATCCTCGATAAATTTGGTATAGGCGCCATTCATTTCGGCAAAGGCCTGCTCATCCTCACGCTTAACCATCACCTGAGTCTCCGTTTGCAGGGCTTCTAAGCACAGCTCTTGCAAGCGCTCAATACTGAGGTGTTCCCCATCAGCCACTTCTACACTCACGCGTGCGGTGCTACGCTGCGAGTGCGGGATACTGTAAACATCGCGGCTAGAGCGGGCGTGCTCTGACAACTCCGAAGAGCAGGGACAGGCCGAGGAATAGACGAAATCGAAATGGATGTATTTGCGAAAACGGTTCAGCTCATCGACGCGCCCTTCGAAGGCGGCGCGGTAATACTGCCAGCCCTCAAGCCCACTACGCAGGCTTGGCTTCATGATGGGATATTCAAACGAAAGCTTCAGTTGCGCACGGTGCGCGTGAATCTCCTCCTTATACTGGAGCAGGATTTCATTCAAGAGATCGGGCGTAAAGATGCGGTCTTGAAAGGTGTAAAACACACGCATGATGCGTGACATGTTGATGCCCTTTTGGTTGGCTTCCAGCGAAACTGTGCCCGTGACTGAAGTCTCCAGGGTGAGCGTATCCGAACTTGATGTGATATAGCGTAGCGGCAGGCGAAAGTTAGAAATCCCGACTTTGAGGATGGGCACATTCGCCCCGAAGATATGCTGCGAATCTGCATTTTGCATATCGGGCAGTGCTGCGCGATACTCGTCGGTCAGGACGAAGTCGCGGTCGTAGACCTTGCTCAATTTCGGCGCGGACGCATTCAATTGATTCGGCGATGTAGAACTAGTTTCGGATTTCATGTGACTAAGATCGTAACAACGATGTTAACTATACTTTGTTTCAAAATGTCGCAGAAGGGCTAAAGCGCAAGCGCCAGACTCAATTCAAACGAGCGGGCAGCTAAAGTATGAATCCATGGATACGCAAGCGCGTAAAAAGGCTTTACCCATGACCGCTCTGGCATACAACTGCGCGGCAATGTCCATCGAATTCCAAATATTAGGCTCCAGCAGCGGTGGTAACTGCGCCCTACTCCACACCGGGCATACTAAGGTGCTCGTCGATGTGGGCTTCTCGGCCAAGCGCATTGGCTGCATGCTGGAAGCCGTCGGCGAATCACTCGACGCAATCGACGCGGTCTTCCTGACTCACGAACACAGCGACCATGCCCAAGGCATTCGCGGTCTGGCCAAACGCGCCGACTTACCCGTATTTGCCAACCGCGACACGGCCGATGCCGTGCAAGCGAAGGCCACCAAGCCTGTAAATTGGCAAATTTTTCAGACTGGCACTGATTTTAGCTTTCGCGACCTGAAGGTGCGTTCCTTCGCCCTGCCCCATGATGCCTACGATCCCGTCGGCTTCAAATTCAACTGGGGGCAAGAGGGCGATCTCTTTTCGCCCCCCCGCAGTCTCGCCTGGGTCACCGACCTCGGCTACGTGCCCGAGCATGTCAAAGCTCATATCCGCGATGTGCAAACTTTGGTGGTCGAAGCCAACTACGACGAGGAGCTGCTGGAGCAAGACGAGCGCCGCCCATGGTCCACCAAACAGCGCATTCGCGGGCGACATGGCCACCTTTCCAATCACGCCAGCTTCGAGCTAGTCGAAGAACTTTCTCAACAAAGCACCTTGCAGCAGGTCTATCTCGCCCACTTAAGTAAGGATTGTAACAATGCCCGGCTGGTGCACGAAAAGTTTGCACCCTTGCTAAAGAAGCTATCCATAAAGGTCGTCGACCCGCAAAGCGGCATCGCTCCTGCTTCCAAAGTAATCTAACTACACGCAATCACACATTTCCTCAAAAAATTCTCCCCACGAATTTTACTATGAAACGAACCGTACATAAAACCAAAATCATTTTCACGATTGGTCCTGCCACCCAGGACGAGGCCACACTCGAGAAATTGATCAAAGCTGGCGTTGATATCTGCCGCATTAATATGGCACACGCCGATCACGCATGGACACGAGAAATCATCCAACGCGTGCGCAAAGTCTGTGACAAAGTGGGTCGCCACATCGCGATCATGATGGACGTGAAAGGTCCCGAAATCCGCACCTGCGACGTGCCCGAAACCTATGAGCTAGAAAAAGACGAAATCTTTGAATTCACCTATGGTGAAGGCATCGGCAGCACCACGGAGGAAGGTCTGCGCCGCGTCGATGTGAACTATCCGGGCTTTTCCAAAGACATTAATGAGGGCGACACCATTCTCGTCGACAGTGGCCTGATTCGCCTGCGCGTGCTACGCATTGAGGGCTCTCGCGTGCGCTGCCAAGTGCTGATCCCTGGCCCCATGGGCAACCGCCGCCACATCAATCTGCCAGGTGTGCGTGTCAACCTGCCAGCCTTGACCAAAAAAGATCAGGGCGATGTGGATGTCGGCATCGAGCAAGAAATCGAGTTTTTCGCACTCTCCTTCGTGCGTGAACCTAAGGATCTGGAAGAATTCCACACCTATCTGGAAGATCATGGCTCCAAGGCCAAGATCATCGCAAAAATCGAGGATCAGCAAGCCATTGCCAACCTAGATGGCATCATCAAGGCATCCGACGGCCTGATGGTCGCTCGTGGTGACCTCGGTATCGAATGCCCGTTTGAGGATCTACCGATCATTCAGACACGTGCGATCAACACCTGCGTGCAAGGCACCAAGCCTGTCATCGTGGCCACTCACATGCTGGAATCGATGATTGAATCACCGATCCCAACACGTGCGGAAGTCACCGACATCGCAAACGCGATCCGCGAGCAAGCCGACTGTGTCATGCTCTCCGGTGAGACCACTGTGGGTAAATACCCGGTCGAATGTGTGGAAACCATCCAGCGTATCGCCACTCGTATCGAGGAGGAAGAAACACAAGTGCTACGTAAAGACCTCTCACTGCGCCTGCCACGCTCTAAAATGCTGCGTTCCGCTGCCTATCTGGCATCGGATCTGGATGGCTCGCTTGTGGTCTTCACACGTCGCGGTATTTTCGCACAAAAGCTCTCCTCGTTACGCCCGAATGTGCCGATTTACGCCTTCACGGATAACCCAGTGCTATTCAAGCAATTGCTGATCATGCGTGGCGTTGAGCCGTTTTTCATGGAGTTCGACCACGACCATGAAACCACGATCCAACGCGCATTTGGACGCCTCAAGCGCCAAGGCTGGCGCAAAGAAGGCGACCCCATCGTCGTGATCACAAAGATGTATGCAGGTGAAAAGTTGATCGACAGCACTCAGATCCGCGCTATAGATTAAGGTCTATCCTTCAGGATAGACCTACACGCATTCCCCTGCTCATGGATAAGATAAAATCACTCCTCCTCCCGCTTGCACTCGTATTTGCGGGCATTGCAATCTTCGAATTTGGTGCGCGCTACGGTGCCACTAATATGCGAGCTTACGCCATCGCTAGTGAGTTGCAGTTTCCACTAAACATCTATGAACAAGCAGTATCGAGCATGGACGCTGGCTCCAAAGAGACCTTCGCAGCCATGATCGACAACGGAATCGCAGTCGGGGCCCTACATCGCAAGGTGTGGTATCTGAAAAAGGACGCACGTTCCAAGCTGGATACAGTCTTAGCACGTGCGCTTTCCACACGTGGCGAAGCTGTATGCGAACGCTTCGCCTCCATGCAGGCAAGCGAAGATCTACCCACCTACAACAAGAACAAGCTGACGGAAATCTGCGAGGCAGTCGATATTGCAAGGCTTGAACTGGTCGACCACACATCCAGCCCTGCAGATTCCATTACAGAGCAGCAGGAATCACTCTAAGCAAATATTCATGCATTACAGGCAGAGATCGCACAGGCGATCTCTGCCTTTTTTATGCGCATAGAGCGACTACTTGCCGGACCTAGCGAAGCACTCAGGTGTTGAACAAGCGGTCTCCGAAATCCCCCAGTCCGGGCAGAATGTATCGATCCTCGTTCAGCTCACGATCAATCTTGCCGGCCACAATCGGCACATCGGGATGCGCCGCCTCAAACGCAGCAATGCCTTCGGGCGCAGCAATGATGCAAACCATGTTTACACGCTTGGCACCATGGGCCTTAATTTGCTCCACGCATTGTGCAGCGGAGCCCCCCGTAGCCAACATCGGGTCGAGCACGAAAACCTGCGAGCTCGCAGTCAAATCCGGCATTTTTGCATAATAACAGCTCGCCTCAGCGGTATTTTCGTCCCGCTCCATACCTATGTAACCAACGCTGGAGCCAGGAATGATATCCATTGCAGGATCCAGCATGCCCAAGCCTGCGCGCAAAATCGGCACAAAGACAACCCCCGGGCTCAGGTGCGCACCATCCGCCATTTCCAGCGGGGTTTGCACTTTTACAGAATCGAGACTGAGCAACTTGGCCGCCTCCACCATGATGACTTCCGTCATCCCCTTGCAGCAGCGTCGAAACTCAGAGGCCGAGGTCGAACGATCACGCAAGATCGTTAAATAATGTTGTACGAGTGGATGACTGGATAGGTCTGTGGTCATAATATTCTTTAAGCGAGTTTTACCCCAGCAGCTAACAAGTCCGCAAACTGGGGACGCACACGATCCGCCGTTTCAGAAACTTCCTCATGGCTAAGTTCGGTTTTGGAAATTCCGGCGGCCGCATTAGTGATACACGAAATACCTAAGACCCGCATGCCGAATTTACGCGCAACGATCGCCTCGGGCACAGTCGACATGCCGACCGCATCGGCCCCCAGCGCAGCAAAGGCTCGAATTTCAGCCGGAGTCTCAAAGCTTGGGCCCGTTGTGGCCAAATATACGCCTTCCTTTAGATCCACGTCATGCGCCTGCGCCCAAGCACGGATTTTACTGCGGAGCGCGCCATTGTAGACTTCGCTCATGTCAGGGAAGCGCACCCCTTCATCGCCCTCCCAGCCAATCAGCGGATTGGTACCGAGGAAATTGATATGATCACTCAGCATCATGAAATCGCCCGGGACATAGTCACGATTGATGCCACCGGCCGCATTGGTTACGAAGAGCGTGTGCACACCCATGTGGTGCATCAGACGGATCGGCAAAGTGAGTTCGGACATTTGATAGCCCTCGTAAAAGTGAAAACGCCCTTGCATGCAAATCACCCGCTTGCCCTCCAAAGTGCCGTAAACAAATTGCCCCGCATGGCCCGGGACGGTGGAAACGGGAAAGCCCTCAATCTCACCATAAGGCAGGCGGCCCACGACCTCTATGCGATCATCCGCAAAGAAGCCGAGGCCAGAGCCTAAAATCAGCCCCAGTTCAGGTTGAAAGTCAGTCAGTTCATTGGGCAATTGCGGCAGTTTCATAATCGATTTGAAGTACGTAGATCAACAAGCACGACCTCGCATAGCCAAAGCCGCTGCCAAGCAAGCTGACATGAAATTTGCTCAAAGCAACTTTTGTCTGAGACAAGTCTGACGCAAACGGGGTCTAAAGAACCCCGCCACTATTCAAATCGTAGCCGAGTGCTTTAGCCTCGGTTCCATCTCGCCGCGCGATTCGGCTCCCACCCGACGCAAACGGGGTCTGAAGAACCCCGCCACTTTTCAAATCGTAGCCGAGTGCTTTAGCCTCGGTTCCATCTTGCCGCACGATTCGGCTCCCACCCGACGCAAACGGGGTCTAAAGAACCCCGCCACTTTTCAAATCGTAGCCGAGTGCTTTAGCCTCGGTTCCATCTTGCCGCACGATTCGGCACCCACCCGACGCAAACGGGGTCTAAAGACCCTCGCCACTATTCGCGTAAGGTTCCATCAGCTTGCTCCTCCAAGAAGGATCGATACGCCATGGCCACGCCTTGCTCGATATCGATTTCGGGAGACCACCCGGTTGCTTTGATCTTGGAAATATCAGTCAACTTCCGCGGCGTGCCGTCTGGCTTGCTGGTATCAAAACGGAGCTCGCCTTGGTAGCCCACCACTTGCATGACGAGTCGAGCGAGATCGCCGATCGAAATGTCTGTGCCGCAGCCGAGATTCACCCAATCAGGTGGGTTCTCCAATTGCAATAAATGCAAAATGCCAGCCGCCGCATCGTCTGCGTGCAAAAACTCACGCAGCGGCGTGCCAGTGCCCCAGATCGCAACTTCGGGTGCCTCATTCAACTTCGCTTCATGAAAGCGACGTATCAACGCAGGCAATACATGTGAATTTTGCGGATGATAGTTATCTCCTTGACCGTATAGATTGGTCGGCATTGCGGAGTGGTAGCAGACCCCATACTGGCGACGATAGAACTCACACATTTTTAGGCCTGCAATCTTGGCGATCGCATAGGCTTCGTTGGTGGGCTCCAAAGCTGCAGTCAAAAGCGACTCTTCACGAATCGGTTGCTCCGCAAGTTTCGGATAAATACAGGTGCTGCCGAGAAAGAGCAAACGCTTCACGCCCGCTTGATAGGCGGCATGAATGGTGTTTTGCGCGATCGCCAAGTTCTCATACATAAACTCGGCCGGATAGGTATTATTGGCGTGAATGCCTCCCACCCGTGCAGCCGCGATCACGGCAACATCGGGGCGCTCAGCCTCAAAGAAGGCCTGCACCGCCGATTGGTCGAGTAAGTTTAACTCACTGCGGGTGCGCGTGAGAATCGAGTCGTAACCCGCGCTCTTGAGGGCGCGCACAACCGCGCCGCCCACCATGCCGCGGTGTCCCGCGATGTAGATTTTATCCTGCTTATCCATTGGTCGCTTGCTTATAGGCGAGCTCTTGCTTGGCCAGCACTAGATCCGAATCAACCATGATTTTTACCAAATCCTTGAATTTGACCTTGGGCTCCCAACCGAGTTGTTTCTTTGCTTTGGCAGGGTCGCCGATCAAGAGATCCACTTCTGTCGGACGCTCATAGCGCTTGTCATAATCCACATATTTCTCCCAATCCAAATCGAGTAGATTAAAGGTTTCGATGACAAAATCTTTGACCGAATTGGTCTCGTTGGTCGCCATCACATAATCGTCGCCCTCGTCTTGCTGCAGCATCAACCACATCGCTTCGACGTATTCCTTGGCATAGCCCCAGTCGCGCTGCGCATCAAGATTGCCGAGGTAGAGTTTGTCCTGCAGCCCCAACTTAATACGGGTGGCCGCACGCGTGATCTTACGCGTGACAAAAGTTTCTCCGCGGCGTGGTGATTCGTGGTTAAACAAAATACCATTGGTCGCATGCATGCCATAGGACTCACGGTAGTTCACTGTCAGCCAATAGGCATATACTTTGGCGCAACCGTAAGGGGAGCGTGGGTAGAAAGGTGTTTTCTCAGTTTGTGGCACCTGTTGAACCATACCAAACATTTCCGAGGAGGATGCTTGGTAGAAGCGGCATTTTCCATCGAGACCCACTTCGCGAATCGCCTCCAGCAAACGAAGTGTGCCGAGACCGGTGACATCGCCAGTGTATTCCGGAACGTCGAAGGATACGCGCACGTGACTCTGCGCGCCGAGGTGATAGATTTCGTCAGGCTGGATTTGATACAGCAGCTTCATCAGCATCACACCATCGGCCAAGTCCCCGTAGTGTAGAAACATCTTGGTGCCGTTGATGTGTGGATCCGTATACAAATGGTCGATGCGCTGCGTATTAAAAGTCGAGCAGCGGCGGATGATGCCGTGCACCTCGTAGCCTTTTTCGAGCAATAGTTCCGCAAGATAAGATCCATCCTGCCCCGTGATTCCTGTGATGAGTGCTTTTTTCATAATTGCGCCGAATTATAGCAGATTTCCCTGCGCTGTCTTTTCGTATTTACGTAAAGTTATTTATATATATGCGTAATATTAATGAAAATGGATGAAAAAACCGTCGCGATCGCCTTTGATTTAAATTTCCGGCATGCCGCGGAGATTTTCAGTGGAGCCTCGGATTATCTATCGGAGGCGCAGTTGGACTGGCAATTAATGCCGCTCAACTTCGGCTTTGAGACTCGGCTCATGGAACTGGCGCGCTCGGGCCGGCTAGCAGGCGCACTCGGCACTTTTGTGAGCGACGGTTGGGTGCAGGGGCTGCTCGATACTGGAGTGCCGGCAATTAACATGTTTAACTTCTCGAAAATAAGCGTGGTGCCCACCGTCAGCCCCGACGATCACGCGACGGGCTACGCGGCCGCCGAGCACCTGCGCGCGCAAGGGGCACAGCGCTTCGCCTTCTTCGGTGCAGATGGCGTGCACTACACACGTTTGCGCGAGGCAGGCTTTCGTGCGGGACTGCGCAGCTACCAATTAGAAAGTAAACTCGAACTGCTACGCCCTGGCCCAAGCCTAGCCGAGCAACTGAAGGGATTGAAGAATGCCTCCGAGCTAATCGGCATATTCTGTTCCAACGATTTGAGCGCACGCGAACTAATCACACTCGCCCGCCAGCAAGGCATACGTTGTGGCAAAGACATATTAGTCGTTGGCGTGGACAACGACCCCTCAGAATCCATCTTTGCTGGCATTGGCATCAGCAGCTTCAAACAAGCCATCCGCGAGACAGGCTACCTTTCTGCAAAAGCGCTACACGAAACGATCCAGCAAGGCCATCCATCCGTGGACCTGCAATTACAAATGCCGAGTCAACTGATTCCCCGCGAATCCTCACTCGCCTCCAACCGCGCCCGCATCGGTCAGCAAGCCGCCAATTATATACGGGAAAACCTCGCAAGACCAGAGCTCGACGCCACCTCCTTAGCGCTACACATCGGCGTATCGCGCCGCTCTCTGGAACTTGCAGTGCACGAGCAATTCAACAGCAGCCCCTACAAAATGCTGGCTCGAGCACGCTTACAATTGGCTCAACATTTACTACGCACAAGCCCGCTCCCCATCATGGAAGTCGGCCTGCGCTGCGGCTACCCCAGCGCACACCACTTCTCTGCTTGGTTTAAAAAGCAATGCGGCAGCGCGCCCAAAGTCTATCGAGAGCGTTAATCAGAACTGAATCGTCTCATCAGGGCTCGGGATCTGGGTGCGAAACCAGGTGCGCTGCTTTTTGACTAGGTGCAGCGTGTTTTGCACAATGCTTGGTAGCAGCTCCTCTCGTGACAATTGCCCTTCTAGGAAAGCAATAGTTTCTCGATAACCGATCGCAGATGCGGCGCTCGGGTTTTCCTTAATTCCAAGTGCTAAGAGGCCCTCAACTTCTTCGATCAGTCCCGCGGCCAACATCTGCTGGGCGCGATGCGCCACGCGTTGTTGCAGATTCTCCTTGTCACGACTGAGTAAGATGTAGTGTTTCGTGCAATCAGCGTAGGGCTCGGGGCGAGCGGCAAACTCCGCTTGTAAAGTCGGTAAATCCTTGCCAGAGGCGATACAGCGTTCCAGCGCTCGCAAGACGCGACGGGGGTTTTTAATATCCAAATTCCCCAAGCCTTGCGGACTACGCATGCTCAGCTCAGCCAATAAAGCGGACAAGCCCTCAGCTTCATAGAGCGCAGCAACTTGGGATCGCACCGCATCGCTCACTTTCACAACATCAATCACTGGTGCAAAAAAGCTCTTTAAATAAAACCCGCTGCCCCCAGTCACTAAAACGGACCGTCCACGATTCAAAATATCGGCCACCGCAGCCTGCGCATCGCGCACATAAGCCACAATGTCGTAGGGCACATTGACGAGGTTTAAATCGATCAAATGATGCGGCACTCGCGCCAATTCAGCAGGGCTGGGCTTGGCTGTGCCTATATCCATGCCGCGATAAATCAAGGAGGCATCGCAAGAGACAATCTCCGCATTATGCGCTTCTGCGTAAGCGAGCGCATATTCCGTTTTGCCCACCGCGGTGGGCCCTGTAATGATGTGTAATAATTGTTCCATTGCTGTAACGCGCGGTTCTCGGCTTGTCTAATCTACGTCGTTGGCGAACACTTGTACCACAATCCAAGCATGGCAACCATGTAGCACCTGCAGCGACGCCTCATCTCCCAGCAGTGTGACTACTGCTGACAATTTTACACACAAAACAATGAAAATCTGTATCGTCACCGAAACCTATCCGCCCGAAGTCAACGGCGTCGCCATGACCTTGCACCGTATCAGCGGCGAACTACGCAGACAAGGCCATAGCGTTAGCATCGTGCGCCCCCGCCAAAGCTCCGAAGCTCAAAATGCGCAATACCCTGACGAAACGATCGTGACCGGCCTACCGTTGCCTGGCTACGACGGCCTGCGCTTCGGCCTGCCCTGTCGACGCAAGTTACGCACGCTTTGGGCTCAAGATACGCCCGACATCATCTACGCCGGCACCGAAGGCCCGCTGGGCCAATCCTCGATCAAAGCCGCCGCCGACCTCGGCATTCCGATCGTATCTGGCTTTCATACCAATTTTCACGAATATATGAAGCACTACAAACTGCCTATTCTGGAAAAGATGGTGCAAGGCTTCCTTAGAAAGACTCATAACAAAACCCGCCGCACCTTCGCGCCCTCGCAAGATGTCATCGAGCGACTAAAAGGCATGGGCATACAAGGCACCCGCCTGCTCGGCCGCGGAGTGGATACCGCCCTCTTTGCCCCCGCAAAACGCGACGCCGCCCTGCGCCAACGCTGGGGTGTGGATGACGACGGCATCGTGGCACTCTTCGTCAGTCGCCTGGCCGCCGAGAAAAACATTCCTCTCGCCGCCAAAGCCTTTCAGCAAATCAAGCAACGCCATCCCGAAGCCGCCTGCGTATTCGTAGGCGACGGCCCCGAGCGCGCAAAACTGGAAAAGGCACATCCCGACTTCATCTTTGCTGGCATGCAAAAAGGCGAGGACCTCGCCCGCCACTACGCATCTGCCGACCTCTTTGTGTTCCCCAGTGTGACCGAGACCTTCGGCAATGTCGTAACCGAGGCGATGGCATCCGGCCTAGTCACCCTCGCCTACGATTACGCCGCCCCCGGCCGTTATATCGAAGACGGCAACAACGGCTTCCTCGCCCCCTTCGACGACAACACAGCGTTCCTAAAAGCCACCGACCGCGCACTGGCAGCGCAAAACGATTGGTCCCAAATCCGAGCCGCAGCACGTAGCACTGCCGAAAGCTTGGGCTGGACCGGCATCGTCAAACAATTCGTGACAGACTTGGAAGAGGCTCAGAGCGAGTCATAGCACAGACGCCTCCAATCACAGCGTGCGAAACTTACCTTTGTAGCGCCGAGTAATTTTTTCCATGTATCCGGCGGCTTCGGCTTCGACCTGAAAGCCGATAAAGTGGATACGGGGCTCGATGCCATATTCACGAGTGAGATCACGTAGCGTGCGTTCGAGCTCGTCCCATGGAACATCGCCCTGCTTCGGAATGTTACGCTGGAAATCAGCATCGGAGACGAGAAAGATCACATCGGGCTCCATTTGAAAGGCCACCATGAAAGCGCCCTGCACACCATCCGCGGCATGGGGCAGCTGAGTCATCAGCGACTGGGTGCGTACCTTCTCAGTGATCCATGCTTTGGCGGCGCGCTTGTTACGAATGCCGCCGGCGATCATGTAATCGCGAAAGCTGCCAACGCTGCGCGAAAAGGGCACCATGGCGAATTGGGTATTGGCACTGAGTCCATCGATCAATGAAGAAAGCTCTCGTATAAAGCGCTCGGTGGTCACACCCGCCTTGCTAGCCTTGTTCCAGACACTGGAACTGTTATCAAAAAGAATCAGAATACGCTGCCCCGCGTCTTCGATCCCGAATAGTGAAGCGGAGGAGCTACCGGTTTGCAGACCTTGCAAAGCACCCAACACGCCAGACTGCCCGAGCAGCGAGTCAGACTGGAGGGCCGCGGGATTGCGCTCGATCGGGTTAAAGTCGCTTTTTGGCATCTGTGGCAACGCCGGCATAGAATCAGGCAACAAGGCTTGGGTGCTGATGCGCTCTAGCTGCATGGGCGAGCTGGCTGCGTTTTGAAATTCGGCCAGCGCGACTTTGTGCTCCAATTCTTTTTGCGGGAGATAAATCTTCTTACGCGCGACGAATTCGGGATCGGACTTAAACTCAGGCACCAGCACCACGACGAATACGGCCAAGAAGAGCAGCCCCACCTGAATCAAAAGCGCCAATGCCAAGGGCCCGAGCTTGGAGCGTTTCGGTGCAGATTCGGCAGAATTATGCGCAGGAGCGGACGGCATGATGCACCAGTGTGTGCGCTGCTTCACGCATTGCAAATGTTGAATGCCTCGCCCCGGTTCAGAGAACCGAGGATACCGCCCCGGTTCAGAGAACCGAGGATACGGGCTCAAAATTCTAGCTATTAGAGAAATGGCAGGCATACTCCCGCGACTCATCCATATGCGCTCCTCTACTAAAATCTGGCAATGGCCGAATGTGCTAGCGATCGATGCAGCACTGATTGCTGCGCTGTGGCTACTGGCCTTGGAGCGGGCGCATTCACTGGAAATCACTTGGGTGGCGCATGCGGTGCTGGCCCTCTCAGTCTGGCTAAGCTACGTGGCCGACCGACTCTACGATGTGCGCTCGCGCGAGCGAGCGGCCCTACTTTCGACGCGACACGACTTCTCGAAGCGCTACGCGCGACCACTCTGGCGCGTGTGGTTTGTCGCATTGGGAGTCGACCTTTTATTGGCGACTCAATTGAGCCCGCAACAACTAACAAAGGGGGTGCAGCTCTTGATCATTTGCTTAATCTACACGCTCTTAAACCAGAAACTCTCGCGCCGATTCTTCCCGAAAGAGATCTGCGTGGCATTGATCTACGCAGGCGGCGTGCAAATCTTTCTGCCAAACACGGTGTCGACGGACTTTTACCAAGCTTTCGCATTTTTGTGCCTGCTAAACTGTCTCATCATCGGAGCGAAGGAAAAGCACATCGATGCGAAGATGCGGGTGCACTCGCTGGCGACCTTGGTCGCAGAGCGTTGGCTGAGCCCACTCGCTTGGACGGGGGCGGCGCTGGTGCTATGGAATCGTGGCGATCTGTGGCAGGGACTGGCATTGAGCTTTGTGCTGCTGGGTCTGCTGCATCGCTACCGAGCGCACATCACGATCGAGAGCTTCCGAGTGCTGGTGGATGCGGCACTTCTCATCGGTGGCGCATTTCACTTGATCCTATTGAGCTAAAAGAGGCGGCACCTGCGTTCGCACCGAGCCCGAAGAAGGCCGAATTTACGTGATTGGCCCCCTGCCTACATGTTCGGCGAGTTGGTCAAATAGGCTTCATGGCGAGCGAGTTGATCATCTAAGGAGCTCGCCACCACCACCGATGTGGCGAGGAACATGATGATTGCATTCGTCAAAGCATCGCTGGTCGCTGAAGCTTGAATACGCTTAGAGAAATCTTGATTCAAACCCTCTAGCACACCGTAAAGCTCTTTAAGTTCCTTAAACTCCCAATCGGCCTGTTCGCCGCGACGCTGTTTGAAATATTGCTTCACAAGATAAGAGCCCACTGTGCGATGCAATGTTTGGCGAGTCGTGCAAAAAGGGATGTGAAAGCTGGCCATTGCCCCAAGCTCTTTCAACACGGGGCAGCCACTGGTCGCCATCATCAGCCCAAGCAGAGAGTTGATGCCGACCTGCAAATCGCAATCATCGAAGTAACTGCGCTCCGCAGTGGTCACAGTCACTTTCACACGCTCAATGGACTGACTGTCGGCAAAGGCCTCAATCACTTCATTGATACGAGTGGCTGCGGGACAATAGGCACAGTCGGCCTCCTTGAGCGGGCAGCATTTACATTGTTTATAACCAAGGCGCGCCCACTCAGGGTGCGCTTCGTCTGCATTCACCTGACCAGGACGCGTCGCCACATCAAACTCGATCTCGCGATCTTTCAGTTCAAAGCGATAAACAACATTTTCGGAATCCATGGCACTCTTGTTTAGATAATTATTTAATGAGGTCGACACCGAATCACACCCGACGCATGCATTTACCAAACTTTGGCGACCCATCAACCTACCAAGAAGACGTTTTCACAACAACAATCCTGGACAGTCAATGCCCGTCACATAAAGTACAAAATGCAGACACGCACATACTTAAGCCCCGCTCCAGCGAGCTAAAGAGCACACGTATCAGAGGAGCTCTTAGCGGCCGCGACGAATCTCAGAAGCTTTAAACTGCACACGCACCCGGAAAATTAACTTAATACGGGTTTTAATCTTAAAAGTCTTCGGATCGATCGAGTCAGGGACCTCTTCGCGATGCACATCTACAATGGCATGGTAACCGCGCTCGGAGAAGATATCGATCAACATGGCCAGAGCATCCAGATCATGTAACACCTTGCTCTCTGTATTCACCACTGCGGTGCCGGAGATGGCGTGGCGCTCGATGATGGGGATAAAATCCTGCTTAATGAGCTCGACGACTTGCGTAAAGAGTGGTTCTTGGCGCTCGACATAGGCATCGAGACGGTCGACCAACTCTTGGCGCGCATGCTTGGAAATCGACATCGCCACGGGAATGCTCGAGATGCGATCATAGGTCGTCTCATCGAGTTCGAGCGAGCCTTGATAGCGCAATTCTTCATCGATACGTTGACGCACCACTTCCAACGAGCCGTGGGCGTTAATAAAGTGGTAGAAGAAAATCTCGCGCAGCTCTTTGAGCGCGTCGTAGGTTTTTTCCTTAAATGTGCGATAGCGGTTGAGCGCGGCATCGGGATCGAGATCGGTCGGGCGCAATTCTTCGAGCTCGCCGACGCCCGACTCGCGCACTTCTTCATTGTGCGCCTGGGCTTCGAGGCCACGATGCATCTGACGCTTAACACTTTCTTTCTCGTCGATGAAGAGCACCACGATATGGAAGTGTGGCTTTTTAAAATACTCCGAGTAGAGGGTCTCTTTGAACTGGTTGCGCAGATCAATCAGCTTTTGATAGAGCAACTTCACGCATTCAACCTGCACCTTGGTGCGAGGAAAACCATCGACCACCGCCCCGGTCTTATACACGGGGTCGAGTAGCTTACGCAGCATAATCTCGATCACCTCGCGATCGCCGACAAGCATACCGGCATCTTTCATTTTCTGCGCTTCGGGGCTTTTCAGTAAGCCGCTCACCACTAGCGGCGGAGCCGTGAGATCGCGATACTGCATGATAAAATTGGTATTGGTGCCCTTACCTGCGCCGGGCGCACCATTGAGCCAGAAAATCTCTTTGGGAAAGCGTAAGTTCTCTTTCCCCTTTTCCTCAACGAGGCTAGCCCAGACGGAATTGAAGATGATTTGAGCGTCCTTGACCTCTAGGTCGACGACTTTATTCTCGGTTGGGTTGCCCTCAGTGTTGGCGGGATCGGAAGCCATATCAGTATAAGTTGGTAAGTGAAGAAAACTCTTAGCAGTGGCGAAATCCACTAATGAGATCAAGCCTCATTCATGGATTCTGGCCAAGGAGCACGCGTAATAGATGGCTGTTGCGTGCGCGGGCGGCAAATTCGTTCGGTCGCGCCTTCGAAATCCTCTTCCCCCGAAAGGATGTCGATTTCGAGCCGCAGATAATAAACTGGCACCGGAGCTGTGATATCGTCGAATAGGCGCACGGCGTCTTTCTCGGTGGTGACGATCATGTCGAGGTCGGCCATGCCGGCCTTACGGTACAGCCGCTCAATTTCATAGCGCGTGAAGCGGTGGTGGTCGAGAAAGCGCTGGTTATAACGGATCTCTGCACCAAATGCGCGCAACATGCTCTCGAAACTCTCCGGTGAAGCAATCCCACTGAAAGCGCCAATTTTAGCGTTTTGCAAGGAATCGAGCGGGAGTTTTTCATCGCTGCCAACCGCTTGCAGGTATTGTGGCTTGTGGGCGCACTCAATGATCTCGGCCTTCGGATTGTGTTCACGGATGAGTTCGAGCAGGGCCTCATCGCGCACCCCGTCGGACTTGGTCAGGAAGATATAGCTGGCGCGAGACAGGTGCTTGATCGGTTCGCGCAAGATCCCACGTGGCAATAAATGTTGGTTTCCAAAGGGGTTGGTCTTATCGACCAGCAAGAGGTTTAGCCGACCTTTTAACGGCAGATATTGAAAGCCATCGTCTAGGATCAGTGTGTCGCAGCCAAACTTACGAATTGCGAAGGAGCCCGCTTTGACACGATTCTTATCACAGAGCACCACCACTCCGGGCAGATTTTGCGCTAGCATATAGGGCTCATCGCCCGCCACTTCGGAATCGAGCAGCACGTTCTTGCCATCACTCACAATCTTCGGCGGCGCTTCTTCGCCATGGGTCAACTTGCGCCAGAGCTTTTTGGGCAAGGGCTCTTTCTTACTCTTATAACCTCGGCTCAGGATGGCCACTTTGCGGCCTCGCTCATTTAGAGTGCGGGCAAATTTCTCAACCACTGGCGTCTTCCCGGTGCCGCCAACCGTCAAGTTTCCCACCACCACGACCATACAGCCCAGCGGCTTATTACGCAAAATGCGATGCTCGTACAGATACCAGCGTAATTGCACGATCCCACTGAACAAATAAGACAGCAGATGTAGAAAAGTGCCCATCACCTCTGCGGCACGCCCGTGCCGGCGATCATAGATCACATCAGCGGTAAATTGGGCAAAGTCATCCGCTGCTCGAGCGAGCTTATAACGGATTCTACGGAGTGAGGGCATAGGTCAAAAAAGGTGATTATTGTAAATAAAGCGAATCTCAAAAACCAGAAAGAAGGTTGACGCCAGATTTAATCACCGCTTTCTCTCGAAAAAACAGCAAGTCTCTGTGATCTGCAAAGACTTCAACGTATCTATTGTTTATGAAATATTTAATCATCGCCGAGAAACCTTCCGTCGCGACCGACCTCTCCAAAGCACTCAGCTCAGAACTTGGCAAATTTACCAAAAAGGGAAAATCACGCGATGCGACCTATTTCGAAAGCGATCAAGCAGCGATCACCTCTGCAGTCGGCCACCTTGTCGAGCTAAAGATGCCGACCGGGCCCAATGGCAAGAACTTACCTTGGAATTTCAAGGTGCTGCCAGCCATTCCCGAAAAATTTGAGCTACAGCCGATCGAGCAAAGCTCGGGCCGCCTGAAGCATGTGCTCGCACTGGCAAAGAAAAAGGAGTTCGACGTCATCATCAACGCATGTGACGCCGGCCGAGAAGGGGAGCTCATCTTCCAATACATTATGGACATCGGCAACATTCAGAAGCCGGTCAAACGCCTCTGGATGCAATCCATGACCAAGAGTGCGATTCTGGAAGCATGGAATTCTCTACGCGAAGGCGAGCAAATGTCGCATTTGGCCGATGCCGCCAAGTGCCGCTCTGAGTCGGACTGGCTCGTTGGGCTTAATTCGACACGCGCCCTCACCTGTTTCCGTTCGCGCCATGGCGGCTTCAATATTACGGCTGCAGGCCGCGTGCAAACCCCCACCCTCGCGATTCTAGCTAAGCGCGAACGCGAGATCCAAGCCTTCAAGCCCGAAGACTACTGGGAGGTGCACGCCGACTTTGCCGTTACCCAGGGTAACTACCCAGGCAAATGGGTGGATCTAGGCTGGAAGAAAAACCCCGAACAACCGCACGGCCGCGCCGAGCGCATCTGGGATCAGCAAACCGCGACCACGATCCGAGAACGCTGCGCTGGCAAGGAAGGCATCGTAAGCGAAGAGAAAAAGCCGACCAAGCAGATCGCACCGCAACTTTACGACCTCACCACGCTGCAACGCGAAGCTCCCTTCACCGCGAAAAACACACTGGGCCTGGCGCAAGCACTCTACGAGCGCCATAAGATGCTCACCTACCCACGGACCGACTCACGCTACCTGCCAGAGGACTACATGAGCAAGGTGCACGAAACCATGCGTGAGCTCGCCAGCTCCAAGCACCCCGTCGCCGAATGGGCCGCCAAGGCGATCGAGGAGGACCGCGTCAGCTTTAATAAGCGCATTTTCAACAACGCCAAGGTATCCGATCACTTTGCGATCATCCCCACGGGCCGCGTCGTGAAGCTCAACGAACAAGAGTCCAAACTCTACGACATGGTCGTCAAACGCTTCATCGCGGTCTTCTTCCCGCACGCCGAGTTCGAAGTCACCAAGCGCCTCACGACGATCAATCACGGCACAGAAAAAGATACTTTCCTCACGAATGGTAAGACATTGACCTACCCTGGCTGGCTGGCTGTCTACGGTCGCGTCGCTGGAGTCGCGACCACCAAGGATGAACTGGTCGCCGTCAAGGATGGCGAGAGCGCACAAACCGAATCGATCGAAGTCGAAGACAAGAGCACCAACCCTCCCGCGCGCTACACAGAGTCCACTCTACTCGCAGCCATGGAAGGTGCAGGCAAGCTGATCGACGACGACGAACTGCGCGAGGCGATGTCCGAGCGCGGCCTAGGCACACCGGCCACACGCGCCGCCACCATCGAAGGTCTACTCCGCCAAAAATACATCGCTCGCGATGGTCGCGAGCTGAATGTCACTGGCAAAGGCCTACGCCTGATCGAACTCTGTGAAGAGATGGACATTAAGGCGCTCAGCTCACCCTCCATGACGGGAGACTGGGAAGCCAAGCTCAACAAAATGGAAAAGGGCGAGATCAAGCGCGACGCCTTCATGCAAGAGATCAACAGCTTCACCGCCGATGTCGTAGAGAAAGCACGCGCCCACATGGAGACTTTAGTCAACCGCGTGTTCCCCGATCTGGAGTGCCCCTGCCCTGCTTGTGGCGCCCCTCGCTTAAAACAAACCGACGCCACCTACGAGTGCCGTGAAGAAGAGTGCGATTTCCGCATATCCAAGCACATCGCAGGGCGCAAGCTGAGCGAAGCCGAAGCGATCGAACTGTTCACCACCAAGGCATTGCCCGAGACCGACGGCTTTGTCTCTCGCTTTAATAAACCATTTAGCGCAGCTCTAAAACTAGCGCAAACCGTCTCTAAGACTGGCAAGCTGGGCAAGTGGAAGACCGAATTCGTCTTCGACGACGACCTAGAGTCCGCCGAAGAGCTGACAGACGAGCAACTGCTCAAGACACTGACGCTGAAGAATGGCTTGGAAGCGAAGTTCTACGCCACCGACAAAGCTTATCACCTGCCCGACTTCAAGCCCAAGGACTCGCCCGACGGCTTCCGTCTGGGCAAGGTCATTTTGCAAAAGGAGTTGCTGGCCGAGGACGTCGAAAAGCTCTTCACCGAGGGCAAGACACCCTTACTGGATGGCTTCATCTCAAAGCGTACCAAGCGTGCCTTCAAAGCCCACCTAACCCTCGACTTTGAGAAAGGTAAAATTGGTTTCGAATTCGCACCGCGCCCCACCAAGAAGGCTGCCAAAAAAGCCGTCAAAAAGGCCGCGAACTAAGCGTTACTTGAAGCCAAATAGTTTCTTGATGGTGGAAATCGTCCCAGATGCAATTGCGGGGCGAGATCCGCTGACATTAAGCACGCGCCGACAAGTTTGATCGTCGAGCAGGCTGGGGTTATAGGCGATCACCTTCACGTCGCCTGGCTTGCCCGCCAAGTTGTCGGATGCAAAACGGGGCGTCCACTCCTTGGGCACGCCATATTTGGTAAATGCTATGTCCCAGGCGACCACAGGCTGCCCCTCAAACGGCTTCGTAAGCAGCGAAGGGTAGTCCTTCACAAAGCTCGGAACACGCGCGCTATAGACACGAATGCGTGCGGCCGCGGGCAGGTGTTGCAGATGTTCATACAGGTTCTTCACACTGCCATTTCGAATGGCTTGATAAAATGCAAGCGGGTCGACACTGACCAAGTTCATGCCATTCCAGCTGCCATGTTGGTTTTTGTTACCGAATTTCTTACGATCATACCAGGTTTGAAAATCGTCCGTGAGCCGGAATCCAACTTCGAAGTGCACATGAGCGCGTGAAGTGGGAATGCTATAAGTCGCGGAGCGCCCCATAATACCGATCACAGAGCCGGCCTCAACACGGGCGCCCGGCACGACGCCATCTGCGACACTAGCGAGGTGCGCATAGAGGGTGTGGTAGCTGGGCACCTCTCGATCGTGCTGGATCACAACATAGCGCCCATAACTGCTATGGCCCGGCACGCGGCTCGCATGCACGACCTTCCCCGGCAGCACCGCGTAAACAGGGTCGAGCGGCTCCCCGCTACGGTCTCGTTTGACAGGATAGAGGTCGAGCCCCTCGTGAAAGCGGTGCCCGCTGTTACGCACGCAGCCAAATAGCCCCGACTCGACGATGCCCGATACGGTCGGCTGAATGAAGGCTTCGATGGACTCACCGTTCTGAAAAGCAGGGTTCGGTGTCGGCCAAATCAAATTGGCCTGCACGCACAGAGGCACGAGTAAAGCTAGCAGCAGAAAAATCTGTTGTCTCTTCATAAAATACGATCGTCGAAGGGATTGGAATGCCTACCAGCTCTTCTTTGCCTGCAATTCGCGAAGGCTCCGTCTCAAATCGAGTACCAGTTGTTCCAACTCAGCGTCGTCCACCTCGACAAAAGTGTACAAATTGCCATCCGGGATTGCGCCATCGATACGACGCGCTCCGATGGCGTTTCCGTTCACCATCAACACAATACGTCCACCCATATTCGTCACAGAAGCTCGATACAGATCACGTGCACCTTTCCCATCGACCTGCAACAGCAGCGCCATGCCGCGATCGACTTTGACCAGTTCGACATTGCGAATGTCAAACTCAGTCACGATGGGATCCGCCTGAATATTGATCGTGGTGCCACTCTTGGGTAGCACCGCAGTATCCCCGCCCATCGAATTAAAATTCACCCCGCGGCTCTCAACCATCAGGCGTGGAATGTATAAATTTTCGAGCTTATCTTTTTTACAGCCAACGAAAAAAGCGAGACTAGTGAATACAAGAAGGAATGAGAGGGCAATTGGGCGCATGTGTTGTGTATGAGTTAAAGAATAATATCACCAATGGTGTCTTCAATTTTGAGCATTAGTTTCGTAGAAATATCGACAATCGGCACCTGCATCTGACGCTTGGATTTCACGTGCAGATAAGTCTGCTCGCCCGCAGTCTGGCGCGTACCGAGAGCACGTAGCACACGCTTACGCTCCAACATAAGCGAGAGTAAATGCTTTAACATGTCCGACTCCTCCCGTGCCTCAGGCTGCTCATGCTCAAAGAGTGAGAAAAAAAAGTCCTCAGCCGAGGCCATGGTCTCGCGGGCAGTGCTGCTCTCTTCGTCGGGCTCTTTAACCACCCGAACCCAGCGCCCCAGCACCTCACCGGGCAACTCAAAGAGCTCTACTTCGTCAGGGCGTAGATCCGCACGCCCCAACTCGCCGGCGACGTCGTCCTTATAAATCAAACAGACCACTTGATCGCCCGGATTGAAGGCCTCAGCACTCAGAGTCGATTTGCGCGCGATAGTTTTAAATTGCCATTCCATAGATGCAGAAAAGATAAGCTCGGTAGCCTGCCCAATCTGTGCGATCTTGCAATCAAGTTATAGCTTTCAAATGGATCGCAAGCGAAGCGCGACTATAGGTTGTGATCGACCTCATATTCCTCCATATCCGGCGGCACGGTGCCAAGCGATTCTTCCATAGTTGTGAGGCCCTCTTTGACCTTGAGCATACTGTCTTGGTGCAAGGTCATCATGCCGGTGCGCATGGCGATACGCTTAATCACGGCCGCCTCTTCCCCCGCATTAATCGCTTTAATCAAGTCTTCGCTGGTCGCCATCAATTCATGAATACCCACCCGGCCTTTGTAGCCATTACCACCGCAACTGGGGCAACCGTCTTCGCTCAAGCCAGGCACCTTCCCCGTCCAACTCAACGCGCGCTGAATAATCTCGGCCTCGTTTCCTTCTGGCATGTAATTCTTTTTACATGATTTACAGACGCGGCGCATCAGACGCTGGGCACACACACAAATCAACGAAGCCGAAATCATAAAAGGCTCGATCCCCATCTCAGTGAGTCGCGAGACAGTCGTGGGTGCATCATTAGTGTGAAGCGTGCTAAAGAGTAAGTGCCCCGTAAGCGCAGCTTCCACGGCGATGCCAGCAGTTTCGCGGTCACGAATTTCCCCCACCAGAATCACATCCGGATCCTGACGCAAAAAGGCGCGCAGGGCAGACGCAAATGTAAGCCCGATTTTGCGCTGCATCTGCATTTGCAAGAGCCCAGGCAAGGTATACTCGATCGGGTCCTCCGCCGTGCGAATACAAATATCAGCTGTATTGATCTCGTTGAGCGCGGAATAGAGCGTCATCGATTTACCCGAACCAGTCGGTCCACAGTGCAAGATCATGCCATAAGGCCGCTGAATCAGCTCACGATAAAGCCCGAGGTTGCGCTCAGAAAAGCCAAGCGCTGGGAGAGGCAAGGTACTCTTCTGCTTATCTAAGATACGCATGACCATCCCCTCGCCGTGATTCAACGGTGCGGTCGACACACGCAAGTCGATATCGACCCCACGCTTATTGTATTGCTTAAAAATAATACGTCCATCCTGGGGCATGCGCTTCTCCGCAATATCCAATTGTGCCATCACTTTTAGACGTGCCAACAATGCTCCCGAGGCCGCAGTTGGTATCGTCAAACGATTTTGCAAGACGCCATCAACGCGCACGCGCACGCGAGTTTCTTTTTCAAATGGCTCGATGTGAATATCACTGGCACCCGCGAAATACGCCTCCTCTACAATCCGGTTTGCCAGCTTGATAATCGGCGCCGACTCTTCATCAGAAAAATCATCCTCGTCGATCTCTTCCTCGCTCTCATAGTCCGCACCAAGTGCCTCAACCACATCACCAAAGCCAACTGCCTGACGCTGATCATCTTTATCATCAACAAGTTTCTCGATCTCGGACTGCAGCCCCAACAAAACAGACACTTTCATGCCCGAAATCTCATGCACCTTACTAGTCACATGCAGATCAAATGGGTTACTCAGTGCGATGATAATATAGTCGCCCGCAAAGCCTAGCGGCAGAACTTTATGCGTCTGGCAAAAATCCTTATCCAGCTTGGAGTAAGTGGTCTCCGTGACCATGCAACGCTTGATATTAATTGGCGTCAGATCAAAAGCGCGGCTTTTCGCGAATAACAATTGATGCTGCGTAATTCTATACTCGGTTGCCAGTAAGGCCTCGACCGCCTCGCCTGACATCTCCTCATCTGTCTCGATGATATTCTTAAATTGCGCCTCGGTCAAATGACCCATCTGGAGTAAATTGTCCAGAATAGCAGTTTGGATACGAGCAAGAGCCATAATCTAAGAGTGAGTCAAGGGGGGAGGGAAGTCAGGCGTAAAGATCAAATCCGGCCGAGCTCTTCCCGGAGCAGCGGCATGTTCTTTAAGTCGGCTTTAGTTTGAACTGAAGGGTCGAGCTCTAGCTTTTTTGCGAGTTCAGCGGCGGTCAATCCGCCTTGCAGCAACTGCTCTTGCAGGTAGCGCTGTTGTTCTGCTTTCATCAAAGTGTGCATGCGAGCCTCCGCAGGAACTAGAGTAATGGGCGCTCCGATTACCTCGTTCAACGCCTCAAGCGTGATCGACTCATCGGCACTCGTATGAACCGCACCATTCACTACTTCCTGAATTTGTTTATAATTACCAGGCCACTCATAGGAGAGTAAACCATACACTGCCTCGGGTGTAAATTCACCGCATAAACTACGCCCCGCGCGCTCCGCAGCGATACGAGCGACTCGCCGTGCATAAACCGCTAAATCACTTGGACGCAAACTAATGCTAGGCAGCACAACCCCCGCCTCACCAGTCGCGTCTTCAAAGGCTGTGCGTATTGTCTCAGTCGTATCTTCGCTAACGATATAAATGATCAATAAGGACTCTGAGCCTTCGACTTCTCGCTGCGCAGCTTCAGTCAATTTATGCGCTCGCGACATATCATCGACCGAATTCAAGCGTACTCCCACCACCCGACTCTTTTCAAAATCAGAAAGCACAGTTCGCAACTTCGAAACAGCCTCCGAGACCAATAGAGGTAAATCAAAGAGATCAACTGGCATATCACCATTTCCGCGCCAGCGCGATAAATCCTTAATCGCAAGCTCCGCATCACCTCCGCGTGGCTCTAATATATAGAGCTCGGCCCCTTCCTTGGCAATGCCCCATGCGCTTTGTAAGAAGCGATTTGCCAAGAAATTACTTGCACTAAAAAAGCGCGGTTCCTCAGGAAAACTCAGTGCAATCGCTTCTGCGGCAGCAGCTTGCCCCTCTTGCGCACATTGCTCCTTTTCCAGATCCGTCATTGGATCCGAGAAACGCGCGACATGCTGTAGAAATGCTCCCGTATCTAGTGGCTTCTCCATCACGAGCGTCACACTCATATTCGCCACCTTGACCAGCTCGGGTGTATTCATCAGCCCAGAGACCAGGATGAATGGCAGGTTCGGATACAACTCCCGAGCTTTTTTCAAGAAGTCGGCACCATCCATAACAGGCATCTTATAATCGGAAATCACGAGATCGTAAGGTATCTCTTCCAACTGTGTAATCGCCCGCTCTGGACGAGTAGCCATATCCACGCGATAATTATTCTCCCGAAGTAAATCCTGGAGCATCTCTGCGTAGTTCTCTTCGTCGTCTAAAACTAATATTCGTCCGGCCATATAATATATCTTTTCTATATTCCCCTAAAAAAGCAGCATTTAACTATTTCATCTTTGCCTCGATAGTGGTCACGTCAGTCCCCCAAAAGCTAGCCGCCCGACTCCGATCTCCACCAAACAAGACAGCTGCCGCACGTAAATAGTCGACCTGTTGACTGGAAAGGTGCGACTCAAAGAGCGTGCGTGGCGAGGCTCCTGAACTCACCCGAAGGGCCGATTTCACCGCAGCGTGTGTAATCACATCACCCGGATTATCTTCAACAATCTTACGCACAGTCACGCGTAACTCCTCATAGTTACGTTCCCAGGAATGCTGACGAAACAAATCGCGCGCCGAACGTTCAAACCGAGGAACCGCCGCCAAGGAAGCCTCGCGAGCGACTTCAACAACCAGTTGTTGTGCCATCACCCCGACATCGACATTACACTCGCGCAAAGGCGGCACCTGCACCTCAGCAGTTCCCATCAAAATGTATAAATTTTCATCGATCAGACCTTCGTCGAAAAGAGAATCCAAATCCCCACTCACGCAGAAAATCGTTCGTAGAACCACGTCAAACTCATCAAAGGGGCCTTCATGCTTAGCCAGTGCAGTCGCCAGCTTTTTTTGCGCCACATCCATAGTCTCCAGCTCCAGCAGCACACATGTCACGCGCTCGGCACCCTGCTCCTTGGCAGCTTCGATCAACGACAACGCTTGCTGCTCATCAAAAGAGCCGGCACTGAGGTAGATGAAATGTTCTTCATGACTTTCGTAAAAACCACGAATATCTTCACAAATACTGCGGTAGTGCATACCAGGCTCCCCAATCAGAGACAGGGTAGATTTAAAATTACGCAAGCTATACAAACGCTCAGCAAAAGAGGCTGACGCACCTGATTTGCAGGGGTATGAACGAAACGAGAAGCCAAACTTAGCTCCAGCATCCCCCGCATCGTCAACGGCGTCCGCATGCGCGGGGGCCTTCTCGATTTTCTTCGCCTCTTCAATTAACTCGGCAGTTCGCTCCATTAAAGAAAAAATATTAAGCGGCTTCAAGAACACGCCGCCGACACCTTCACTGATCAACTCACGAATCGTATCATTTTCTAAATAGCCTGATACCATAATGACAGGCACTTCAGGCTTCACCTCCTTGATCACCTTCATGAACTCGGCCCCCGTCATATCTGGCATTTTATGGTCGGTCACCACAAGATCGTACTCCGTTTCACGAAAGACTTCAACCGCCTCGATGGGATCGGTGATAGAAGTCACGATGTAATCGGCTTGTTCGAAAATATCTGTGAGCAGACTGTTAAAGTCTACATCGTCATCTAGAATTAAAACGCTGTATGGCATATAAAGTTTAAATTAAATTCTTGTTCATCGTTATTACTATTCCTCTTCGGCAGCATCTTCGGCTTCGTGAACTTCCTCTATGCGCTCCAAGGCACGACTCAGTGACGACATTGACGTGCCGTACCAAAGCACTCGCCCGTCGAGCGCCTCTTCCCAATATTTAACTACGGGCGCACTCATATAGTAGCATGAAGCCAACATGTAAGTGCCTTCGACATGGTCAAATGGAACCGTCGACGAGGCCCAACATAAGGGCAAGTCGACCTTCATCGGGCGCAAGGACTGTAGCTCGATATGATTCAAATCAATCAAGCCCAACTTCTCCTCTTCCACTAAGTGATCTAATAGTTTCGACTCTTCCAGCTTCTTCAGATCGAACAGCAAAGTTGATAGGATCGATGCACGCTTCAAGTCAGCGGCCTGAATCGCCTCCATGAACTTGCCGTTCGCTTCCTCTAGGTCCCCCGAAGAAACCAACCCCTTGTCGACGAGAGCTGAACCTAAAAAACGATTACTACGGAGTATTAAAGCGCGATGCTGCTGCATGGTGAATTTTCTTCACAAAGATTCGGCTCAAGCGCCCCTAAGGTCAAGACATCAGAAGCTCGAATCCGTCATCGTTTTCACTTTACGAAAAATTAGTCAATAAATCGTAAAAGCGACGCGATGTGACGTTAAAGGAATCAAGCCGCTGGCTAGGGGCGCAGTGCCAGATAACTAACACTCCCTCGATAATATACGTAAACTCGACTCACTGGTCTCGAGTCTAACAAAGAGCGCGCATGCGAAAACGACTCAGGCACCACTCCATTAATTTCAAGAAAGACAAGCCCAGGTGCAATCGCCTCCCTGAAGCCCGAATCTGCCTCTACTTTCACCACAACCAGTCCTTGAACTCGCCGATCGAGCCCATATTTTTTACGTAAAGCATCGTCCACCCATGCACAATGAACCCCTTGTAATAACTCTCTCTCATACGCATCCTCGCCGTATGGATTCGCGGGATCTGCCAGCACCACATCTAACTCATGAAGCGCCCCCTCGCGACGAAAGCGCACACTGACCGACTCTCCCGGGGGACTGGCCGCTACCTGAATACGCATATCTTTGATCGTTTTCACAGCGACGCCATTGATGCCTACAATCACGTCTCCCCGTAATAGCCCCGCCTGTGCGGCGGGCAAGCCCTCGGTCACCGACTGAATCAAGACCCCCGCCCTTTCAGGCACCTGGAAGGCTTCCGCATAAGTCGCATCGACATCTTTCAAACTCACGCCCAACATGCCACGCCGCACCTCGCCATCGCGCACCAATGCTAAAGCAATCGAACGCGCGAAGGTGGATGGAATCGCAAAGCCCAAGCCAATACTCCCGCCACTGCGCGAAAGAATGGCGGTATTGATCCCCACTAAACGTCCATAGGCATCGACTAAGGCGCCCCCCGAATTACCAGGATTGATGGGGGCATCGGTCTGGATAAAACTCTCATAGCCAGACTCGCCCAAGATCGACAAATTACTGCGCTTGGTCGCCGACACAATCCCCTGCGTAATCGTAAGCCCAACTCCCATAGGATTGCCAATCGCAAATACCACGTCGCCCACCTCAAGCTGATCACTATCTGCAATCGGCAAATGAGGCAGCCCATCCGCCTCGACCTTAAGCACCGCGAGGTCGCTGCTCGGGTCACGCCCCACCAGACGGGCAGCCAACTCGCGTCCATCATTGAGCTCCACGAGAAGCTCATCGGCGGGCTCTCCATCGCGCGCAGTAATGACATGGCTATTTGTCAAAATATAGCCATCTGCAGAAATCACCACACCTGAACCCACACCTTCATTGATACGACGCTCGACCTCTTCTGGCTCCGCACGTTGCGGAGTCGGCAAGCCGTAATAGCGACGCAGCATTTCCATCCGCGGGTCCATTCCCCGCTGCCGGATATAGCGTAAAATACTCGCCGAGTGCACCGCCACCACCGCTTCTTTTGCAGGCTTCAGGATTGGTGCATAACTCGTAAGATAATTGGGGTCATCCCGCTTGATGCCACTCGAATCAAGCGGCAGTTCTAAATCGGCAGCTTGCACACAAAGCGCGCTCCAGCAAACAAGGCAGGGAACGCGAAAAAAATGTATAAGCTTCAGCAAGGCACGCATTTGAGATAAAGAGAGCATGGCTACCCGCGGACTCTAGCAGTTCATTTACGCGCCACAGTATTGTCAGCCTTGTCAGCCTCCGATGCAGTAACAGCCGTCTCCGTAGGCGGTATAGTCGCTGTATTTTCCTGTGCGACCGTCTGCGGCGCGGCACGAGGCGTCACGGGCGTCGACTCGACGTCCATCGCACTGCGAATATCCTCCTCAATGCCCCGAGTCGCTTTCTTAAACTCGCGCACAGACTGCCCTAAAGATTTAAACAGCCCAGGCAAGCGTTCCGCTCCGAAAAGGAGCAAGACCACGAGAAAGATCAGGATTAGCTCCGGACCATTGATGTTCTCAATAAAAGCAAGTAAGTTCATAGTATTTGATCGGTGAACAAAAATTTAACTAGGCAGATACTTGCCATTTTTGCAAGAGCCTTCCGTAAAGGATACAGCTCCATCGCCATCCACACTAGGCAACGATCTCAATATTCACAATATATCGGAAGCTTTACTAAGCTAGCGAAAAAAGCCGTATTTCAAGATCGCATAGATCGCGCGAACCCCATCGCGCCAGCCGATTTTTTTACCTTCTTCATATGTGCGCCCGTAATACGAAATGCCGACCTCGTAGATGCGCACATTAAGCTTTGAAATTTTAGCAGTCAGCTCCGGCTCGACCCCAAAACGATTCTCCTCCACAGTTATTTGCTCAAGCACCTCACGGCGGAAAATCTTATAGCAGCACTCCATGTCGGTCAGGTTCAAATTCGTCATCATATTGCTCAACATAGTCAAAAACTTGTTGCCCAACATGTGCCAATAAAAGACCACGCGGTGCGCACCGCCGCCCATAAAACGAGAGCCGAAGACCACATCCGCCTGATTACGTAAAATCGGCCGTAAGAGCCCCGGCAGTTCTTCGGGATCATATTCCAAATCCGCATCCTGAATCGCGACAATATCGCCCGTGGCGAGCTCAAAACCTGTTCGCAAGGCCGCCCCCTTGCCTTGATTTACCTGATGATAGGCCTTTTTGAAAATCGGGTCCAGAAACTCAGATTCCAACAAGGCACGCGTGCCATCGGTCGAGCAATCATCGACTAAAATAATCTCCTTAACCGACATTCCCTCAACCGCCCGCACACGATTTACAATCTCGTTCAGGGTCTCACACTCATTATAGATGGGAATGACAATGGATACTTGCATGCGCCTCAAGTAATGTAAGCTGCCGGCAAAGGGCAATATTTATCAATTCAAACTCTGCTTGCCTAAGAGCCTGCCACAAGCAAGCTACTGCCAGAATATTTATGCCCACCGAGCCCGCACTTTCCATCGTCATCCCCCTCTGTAACGAGGAAGCTACGCTGTCATCCCTGTTCGAGCAGATAGCCGCCACCGTGGAAACAAACGCTCTGGGCAGCTTTGAGGTGATCTTCGTAGATGATGGCAGCACCGACGGGTCTTGGAAAAAAATAGAAGCGCTCAAACAAGCCCACCCCGAGCAGGTAGTCGCACTGCGCTTTCGCCGCAACCACGGCAAGGCCGCCGCCCTCTCCGCCGGAATTGAGCAAGCTCGCGGCGACATCATCTTCACCATGGATGCCGATCTGCAAGACGAGCCAGCCGAGATCCCCAGCTTCCTAGCCAAGCTCGACGAGGGCTACGACTGTGTCTCCGGCTGGAAACAACTCCGCAAAGATCCACTCGGCAAGACCTTGCCCTCTCGCTTCTTCAATGCCGCCACTCGAGCCACCTCGGGCGTAAAAATTCACGACTTCAACTGCGGCTTCAAAGCCTACCGCGCCGAAGCCATCCACAGCGTCGAGCTTTATGGCGAGCTGCACCGCTACATCCCCGTGCTATTGGCAGCCGAGGGCTTCACCACCGCCGAGATACCCGTCGAGCACCACCGTCGCACCCATGGCGTTTCTAAATACGGATGGAAACGTCTATTCAAAGGCGGGCTCGATCTTATCACTGTGGTCGTAATCACTCGCTATCTAAAACGGCCAGGGCATTTTTTCGGTGGCTTCGGTATGATCAGCGGCATGCTAGGCTTTTTGATCCTAGCCAGTTTGACCATCGAAAAGCTCATCTTTGGCCACAGCATTGGACAGCGCCCGCTACTTCAACTCGGAATACTGCTCGTCATTCTTGGCGTGCAATTGATCTCCACTGGCCTCATAGGCGAGCTAATTAATTTCAACAGTAAATCCCAAAGTCAGAAGACACCCCGAATCACGGAAACTTTATAAGCACTATGCAATTCATCGACATCAAAGCCATCCACGCCCACAGCGCGGCTCAAATCGACGCCGCCGTCGCCAAGGTATTTGAACACGGCCGCTACATCAACGGCCCCGAAGTTTACGAACTCGAGGCCACACTGGGTGAATTCCTCGGCGACTCCCAACCGCTTCACTGCATCGCCGTCGCAAGCGGCACGATGGCCTTGGAAGTCGCACTACGCGCACTCGGCATCGGCCCCGGTGATGAAGTGATTACCACGCCCTTCACTTGGATCAGCACCGCCGAGACCATCGCTCTGGTTGGCGCCACCCCCGTCTTTGTCGACATCGCGCCCGACACTTATAACATCGATCCGGTCGAAGTCGAAAAAGCCATTACCCCAAAAACCAAGGCGATTATCCCCGTCGACCTCTTCGGGCAACTACCCGACTACACCGCCCTCGAAGCGATTGCCGAGAAGCACGGTCTTAAGATCATCGAAGACGCCGCGCAAAGTTTTGGCGCCGAGCAAAACGGGCGCAAAGCCGGCACCTTTGGCCATGTGGCCACCACCAGCTTCTTTCCCGCCAAGCCGCTCGGCGGCTATGGCGACGGCGGCGCCGTCTTTACCGCAGACGAGCAACTGGCTGAAGACCTGCGCGCCGTCACCAACCACGGCTGCAAAGAGCGTGAGTCGCACTACATCCTCGGCACCAACGGTCGCTGCGACAGCCTGCAAGCCGCCGTCATCCAAGCAAAGTTTGCCAACTTCCGCGACGAAGAAATCGCCCTACGTCAGCAAGTCGGCGCCCGTTACTCCGAGGCACTCAAGGAATATGTGACCGTGCCCACCATTCACCCCGGCAACACGCACATTTACGCGCAATACACCATCCGCCCCCAAAACCGAGACAGCCTAGGCGAAGCCCTCAAAGCCGCCGACATTCCCAGCGCCGTGTATTACCGCAAGCCACTCCACCAGCAGGCAGTGTTCAGCCATCTGCCCTGCGCAAAAAAGAGCTTCCCGCACACCGAGAAAGCCGCCAAGGAAGTCATCAGCCTCCCATTTCATCCTTATCTCAGCGAAGCCGATCAAAACCGGATTATTGAAGCGGTGATTGCGCACGAGACCGTATAATGCAAGCGCCTCCCACGAGTTTCGCGAGTCTACCGAACTGGCATGCTAGTCTTTGGACAGCGCCCCTAACCAAGCGGCAAGCTCGTGTTCGATAAGGTAAAAGGTCGCTTAAGAGGCCTGACATCTGATGGTCAGTTTGCGGAAATCCTCACCGGGTCTGCGTGGGCATTGGGCGCAAAAGTCTCAGCGTCCGTACTCGCTTTGGCGACCAGTGCCATCGTTGCTCGTGTCTATGGCCCTGAAACACTGGGAACCTTGGCCGTCATTAGTTCCTTCCTCACGCTGGTAACACTATTCACCGTCTTAGGCACCAACACCTCCATACTGCGCCTGATTCCTGAGCACTTGGCTAAGTATTCTCCGAGTTCAGCTTTCAAGATCTACCGTAAGACTCAGTACTTCGTCGCCGCCATATCCGTGGTGACGGCAAGCCTACTCTACTGTAGCTCTGGCTTTGTTGCGGAAGCTATTTTCAACAAACCATACCTGAAAACCTATTTCGCACTCATGGCAGGTTTTGTCGTTTTCAAAACCCTAATGCTACTGAATACCAACGCAGTGCGCGGCTTGCGACTGTTTCAGAGTTTTGCCTTCATGCAGCTCCTGCCCGGGCTTTGTAATTTTGTCATCCTCATACTTCTCACTCTCAGCAGTAAGCATCATGACAATCCCATATTTGCACTGTTGGCCTCAATCGGAATCACAGCAATTGTAGGAGGTTACATCATGGATCGGGCATTTAAGCGGAGATGCTCCCCGACAGATCCAATATGCCCCATCGCATTGAAGAGCCTATTGAGCATCTCGATGCCCATGTTAATGACTGCCCTCATGACTTATGTGATTGGCCAAACAGGCGTGATCATGCTAGGTATTTTACGCCCCGAAGAGGAAGTCGGATACTATGCCGTTGCCGTCCAGTTGGCCTCCTTAACGGCATTCATGCTGCAAGCCGTCAATACGATGGCCACGCCCAAATACTCCGAACTTTTTCATTCGAACAAGATAGATGAGCTCATAAACGTCGCTCAAAAGACGGCTAAATTAATATTCTGGGTAGCCGTGCCCTTGCTTCTCATCCTCCTACTCTCGGGCAAATTTCTACTGATCCAAATCTATGGAGCAGAGTTTGCGGTCGCCTATGGAGCGATGATCTTTCTAGTGGTGGGTCAATTAATAAATGCCATGTCAGGTTCGACCGGACCGTTTATGAATATGACGAATAAGCATAGAGAATTATTCTATATCAAAATGCTATCGGCAATTCTCAACATCCTACTCAATACAATTTTGATACCGAAATTTGGAATTCTCGGCTCAGCAATATCCGCCATGATCAGCATCCTTGCATGGAACCTATCTGTTCTACTCTACATCAAGGCGAAGCACGGTAAAAGCATTGCTTACATTCCATTCGTCAAACCATAATTCAGCGGTGATCATATCCCACAGCAAGAAATTCATTTACTTACATGGACGGAAAACTGCCGGTAGCAGCATAGGTATTTCACTCATGCGGCATCTCGCTACGGGGGACATTGCCAGAGGCTATATAACTGGAGGACTCGACGTAGGGATCACGCCCCCAGACTGGGAGGCATCAAGCACTTGCTTACGCCCACACGACTTCTTTCGAAAGAGCCCGAGAGTGCATGCCTATCGACGTTTTTTGAGAAAAAGATATCAAGTCTCTTCGACTCACATGACTGCACAGCAGGTGCGCGATTATCTCGGAGAAGAATGCTGGTCTAGCTATTTCAAGTTCACCTTTGAGCGAAATCCATTTGATCGAATCGTTTCATTCTATCACTGGCGCACACACCAGCAATCAAGGCCCCCTTCCTTTGAAAAATTTGTAGAGGCTCTCTGCGAAGAAGATGAGGCATTTCTAAAACGCAACAAGCTCTCGGGATTTTCAAATCTTCCATTTTACTTAATCGATAATGAGATCGCAGTGGATTTCGTGGGGCGCTACGAGCGCCTATCCGAAGATGTCGCGACGGTGTTCCAAAAAATTGGCTTGGAAAACGACACATGGCTACCAAAGAATAAGTCAGGTATCCGTCCTGCATCCGCAAGCTACCTGAACTATGCAACAGAGGCAATGACGCACAAGCTACGACAAGCGTTCCAAACAGAAATCTCCCTATTCGATTATCAGCCTCCCGTGGAAAGCAGGTCGCAAGGATGACTCAACAGCGATCCATTTTCATAGGTGGCTGCCCTCGAAGTGGAACCACAATGCTAGGCTCTATACTCGGGGCAGCGAAAGGCTGCGTCGTAACTCCAGAATCTCACTTCAAGCAAACGCTGCTACAATCGCAGAGCACATCCTACAAACTGGACATTGATCGCGATCAGCTGTTCTCTGAGATGGAAAGAAATTTCCGTTTTAAAATATGGCAGACAGCCCTCCCCGAGCGCAGTACCTGCCCGCCCCAGTTAACTCCTTCAGACTACAGTAAACTCATCAGACATTTAGTCGATCAGTATGCTCAGGCGCATGGCACTACAGATTGGCAGACTTGGATCGACCATACGCCTCAAAACATTCAGAATACTGAGATGCTAATGCATCTCTTTCCTAAATCAAAATTCATCCATCTGGTTCGCGACCCCAGGGCGATTGCGGCTTCTGTGTTACCACTAGACTGGGGGCCCGACACGGGCAAAGAGGCCGCCATTTTTTGGGCTCAAAAATTAGCCTATGGACTTTCTTTGGAACAGAACCATCCAGACCGTTGTTTGCGCGTTTATTTCGAAGACATTATCCGCACACCTAAAAAAACTATCAGCGGAATATGTGAATTTTGCGGAATCGAATACCATGATTCGATGCTAGAAGGGGGTGCTTTTCAACTGCCGAAGTACACCCAAAAACAACACCAATTAGTCGGCGGCCGCCCCGACCCGAGCCGCCTGGATGCATGGCGCAAACAGTTGGATGTGTGGCAAATTAGTACGATTGAGAACACATTGGGAGATTTACTGCCACAAATGGGCTATGACCTATCAGCACCCAGCACACTGCCCAAACAACCATTCACACAAAAAGTACGCTTGAATCTCATGCCTCTGCTTTCATTCTTTAAGAAAATTCGCTTTACGATCAAAAAGAAGCTCTATGGGTAATCTCAGCATCGGCATCGTGCTTCCCTATCTCAAATCCAGAGGCACCGAAAATCAAGCACTGCGATTAACCAAGGGCTTTGTCGAACGTGGCGCAAAAGTCATCGTCTTCGTCGTGCAAGGCTGGGGGCAAGAAACTATGTATCAGGCCTTCAGTGAGGCGGGCGCTCAAGTCGTGGACGTCGGCCCCCCCCTCGACGAAGGTAAGAAAAAGGTCCGAAACTCTCGCGTGTTTGCCTTAGCTCACAAGGTCAAAAACTACGACTGCGACGTTCTTCTGAGCCGCGCTGGAATGACCAACAGGGTTGCAGGCTATGCTGGGATGCTTAGCCACACAGCTGTAGTGACCGTGGTCTCTGGTGGAGTGAAGAAACCCAAATCTCGCCCTTGGCTGATCACTCAATTTCACACTCTATGCACCGCATTCTTGTATGGTTTTCCACGAAAGATAGTATGCGTTTCCAAGGAGGGAGCTCACAACATGAGTGTGGCGCACCCTCGACTAGCCAAGCGTATCATAGGAATCCACAATGGAGTCGACCTACCGACTAGAGAAGGCCTTATGCCCGCTTCGGTCCAGCTCGATTCAAGCAGGTTTTGGATCTGCGCAGCCGGCAGCTTAGAATTAAAAAGAAAGGGATTTGATGTGTTGATCCACGCCATGGAAAAGCTGGTGCATCACCACCAAATTAAGAACGTCAGCCTAGTTCTGATAGGCACCGGACAGGATGAACAAGCCATCCGGGAGCTCATTCATAAAAAGGACCTAGAACAAGTCGTTCTCTTCGCGGGAGAGCAAAGTAATCCGCGTGGAATCATGTGTCAATGCCAGGCGTTCGCTCTGCCCTCTAGGCGCGAAGGACTGCCCAATGTTCTACTCGAAGCTATGTCTGTGGGCGTATGCTCTGTAGCAGCCGACTGCGATACGGGCCCCAGAGAGGTGCTGACTCATCAGCACGATGGTTTGCTCACAACCGTTGGAGACATTGAAGAAACGACTGCAGCACTGCTCCGCATCATAAAGGATAATGACTTAAGAACAAAGCTTGGAAATAACGGTAAATTAAAAGTCATGCGTCAATTTTCAAATGAAACAATGCTTGATCGATATTACGACTTGCTAAGCAGCCTAGCCTCATAACCCGATGAAGTCTATACATCTGCTACAAATGCTGAAAAAGGCAGCCGCTCACCGGTTGTATCAACAACGTGGGCTAGCATGGTATGTCCAACGGGCGAATGTGAATGAAGCGGCCCTACGAACCAGCTACAACGAGTCACCGCTCAAGGATGCTCGCGACAATTTTGCACTCATCAGAATACTGGGTAACGATCTCTACCCACGGCATAAAAAAGGACAGACCTTTCAGAACCTTCAGTTTATTCTGACCCATGAGTCCAATTTTGAAGATTGTCATAAACATTGGATACTGAATCGAATCGCCTGCCCCGATGAGATTGCCCGCTTAAAAGAGCTCCTAGAAGCACATCAGCAAACTTATGAGTGCATACCTTACGACCCTGTCGCCTACCAAGAAATACCCCGCGACTATAGTTGCCTACCCAAGCCAGATTACCTGCAGAGCAAACACTTTAGAGCCTTAGGCAAAAAAGCTCAAATAGATGCAATTGCTGCAACCTACTGGAAAAAAAACAATTATGTGATGAACAATAACGGCGCACGAAACCGCGCCCTAGAACTCGGACGCTCTGTCGCGAAATGGGTCTTGCCTTGGGATGGCAATTGCTTCCTCAACGATCAAGCGTGGCGAGATCTCTCAATCGCCATCCGCAAGCGTCCCCACTACAGACATTTCCTGTGCCCGATGGCGCGCATCAATGATAACGCATCTTTGCTATACCAAAGCCCTGCACCGGCAACACGCGAAGAACCTCAACTCATTTTCCGTAATGATTTCAAAAGCCGCTTCAATGAAGCCTACTGCTATGGGCGGCGGCCTAAGGTTGAAATGTTCTGGACCCTTGGCGTCCCCGGCCCATGGGACAGTTGGGCGGATGCCCCTTGGGACCCCAAGCGGCGTCCGCCCGCTGAAGATGCCTACGGCTTTGCAATCGCTGGATGGGTTGCTCGCATCGCCTCAGGAATGCCGATGCAGGAAAAGTCTTCTTGGATGAGTGCCGCTTACAGAGCAATCCGGCGACAAGAGGCGATCATCGAAACATTGGAATACCTAGATCAAAATAGCTCCAGAGCTTCGTAGATCCGGGCGCGAGCAGTTTCGGGATCATCGGTATTTTCTCCATATTGAGCGCACTCCCTTCCACCTAAACAATCCAACTGACGAGCAATCCACTCGCGCTGAACAATCTCGGAATCAGGAACAAACTCTCTGAGCGCTACAGCCATTTCGAAACCAACCGGATTATAGCCATAAGCGTATGGATTATCGTTTGCGATGCCCTGAATAAATGCTTCTGAGCCAGCATACTGAAGCGCACGCTGAAAAGGGGCCGAGTCCCAAAACGGATGCCTTGGAAATACCAACTTTAACTTAGCGAACGCATGCAGGTTAAACGCGTGGTAACCGACATCCCGTTTTTCAGGATCCAGGCCGCGGCGAGCGCCTGACTTGATCTGCTTATATCGCTCGTGTAAACGATGCGGGATCGTTCCAGAATCAAAAATATAATCCAGCCATTTCATGCGCACCCGATGACGAATCACACCGCTGCGATGGCATGTAAAATTGGCCTCTAAGCCATCCATAAAACACTTTAATTGCCCGAGAACGCCCTCAATTCCCAGTGCGGCAAGCGGGGAGATCGCTGCCGCAAACCATAATTGATGATTAAAGGTCTGATCGATTTTTTGAATGCGACCATCCACCTCTAGGCGATGCCACAGTGAGGTATCAGAAGCAAACTTGTGCTGAGACCAAACATCTACAACCGTCGACAACAGATCGTCATATTTATAATGCTGATAAGCACCAAGCAGAGCTTCAATCGTCCAGGCCGCACCGATCACACCATTGCAGCGATCTTTCCCCAACTGTTCACGTTGCAACCAATTAGCTTGATTCGGACGATGCTGAGGCGATCGCATATAATCAAGCGCAGAGGCAGCAGCTTGCTCATAACGCTCATCGCCTGACCAACGAAACACAGCCAACCACAGCAATAACCAATGCCCCGTATTTCTCAACGCCGTTTCACTATGCCCATAGGGTCCATTGCACCCGGACGGCATAGAGCCATCCGATGCTTGTCGGCTCAAAGCAGCCTCGGATAGTGTTGTAATAAGTGATCGAACTTGTACGTGCATATGAACTAAGACTCTTGAAGCACTGAGTTGACAATATATGCGACCACATCAATCGATTCCTCAATGTGCTTTGTGGCATGATCTCGCCATTCAGAATACAGCCTTGTATTTAAAGACTCAACTAATTCCCTTGCGACGGCTAAGCCTGACGCGCTATCCGAAAAGCCGCGTAAGAGGCCATAACGCTCTTCCAACATCTGCAAATAGCCGCGTGGTTCTGTCGAATTAATATAAACTGTTGGCACGCCAAGGCATGCGGCCTCACTCGCAGTCGATGCGCCTTCCGTCAACACAAAGGAAGCCCCTGCCAGCACCGCATGAAAATCCTCCGGCGCAAAAGTGGCGGCGTATTCTTTCAAGCTCTCAGGAAGCGCCGACTCTTCTGCGGAAATCACAACTCGGTAGTGAGTATTCAAATACCGCACAAAAGATTCCAAATTATCACCAATTCCTTGATGACTTATATCGTGAAAAGTATTCCAAGCCGACATACGAACGATGGCATAAGGACGTTCTAATAACTCAGCGTAACGAGCGCTCAACACCTGACTGAAATCTGTGTATGCAGGATCTAAAAAGGCCAGTTCATGGATACCATTATAACGTTTTTGCTTCGCCCCCAGTTCCTTGTAGAAGCACTCCGGCGTATGAATTTCATCTGCAAACGGATGTGCAATACGATGATTAAAATGCTGAAATTCTGAATCCGTGAAAACCACATTTCTCACCCCCAGTAGTTTCGCGCTCTGAGTATAACTGCCCATCAAGCTCGCTACGACATCAGGCTGAAACTTCCGAATCGTATTCGCGACAAAGGCCTGACGACTCAACATCCCCAATAACGGGAAGCGATTAAAGCTAGCCGATTGACTAGGCACCACCGCATCGATCCAAGGGTAGGCCGCCAGCAATCGCTCCATAACGTCACGCTTACGCCCGACCATGCGCACGTCATGTCCACGTGCTTGTAACTCTCGGATTGGATATTTCCAAAAATGTATATGCGCGGGATGATGCGCCTCTAGCAAAATCCTCATTCAGAGCTCCCTTGACTAAAGCGATAGATAAAGCATAAGGGCACTCCTTGCCGCTCAACGGTGTGGAGCAACTGGGCCTCTGGATAGCTGACATGCAGATTGAAACGAGTGACTGACACAAAAAAATCAGCCCCCTCGCGCGATTGCGACATCTCGAAGCGCTCAGAATCGAGCGCCTCTTCCAGCATCCAGCGTGAGTAGCGCTGGTGCACTTTAAAGACCTCCGCCCCATCAGGGTCAAGCGTGGCGGCATAGGCATTCAGCCACTCGCCGGCCTCCTTATGCGACAGACCCCAATAGTCAGTTTCATCGTGATTATAGGCCCCAGCAAGTCCACCTGCCAGGGGATTAAAATATGTATATTGATATGGGTGTAATTGCCACATTTGGATCGCAACGATAAGCACGGCCAGTGCCCCGCCGACTTGCAGCACAAAAGGCACCATACGTCGCCCCTGTCGCTCGCCCCAACGCAGACACCACTCGAAACATAAAGCAGCCATAGCCAGCAACGGAGGCAACGTAAACAAGATGTGGCGTAAACCATCATACAAAACAGGATCTTTCGCGATAATATAAACAATCGGAAATAGGCCACTGAAGGCCAATACTACTAGCGGCAGAAAACTCGCAGGCTCTGGCCACTCTCGCTGACGAACGCAGCTATAAATGCGCATAAGACCAAGCAACAATCCGCCCCCCATTAACAAGAGCAAATACTCGGGCGTGGTGCGAAAGAACCAATAAGGCAGGTAGTAAATAGGTAAATCTTGTGCCTCCCAAAAGAGCCCATCCATCAAGACCATGCCTGACCAACCGAAGCTTTGCACTTGACTCACTGAGTTACCCACTGAGGCGAAGGGGTTCACGTGGATGGTCGGCCAGAAAACAAAAAGCAGAGCAAAAGCAAGCAAACCGGCAACTGCGCCACGCAACGCCCAATTCAACAAATCTCTAGAGAGAACCGACCAGCCACGAAATCGTTTGATAGATAGAATTAATAAATACAGCGCGACAAAAAGCCCCAAATAGACAAGAATTAAAAAACCCGCAATACGTGTCGACATCGCCAAGCCAGCTGCCAAACCAACCCAAACGACTGACCACCGTGAGACCTTAGGTAGCTCAGAAAAGAGGGCTACCAGCGCCCAGACACCAAAGGCATAGGTGCCCGCCAGCGGTATGTCCTTCGGATTAAAAAACATGTGCCCATAGTAACGCGGTAGCGTCGCCAAAAAGAGCAATGCCCAGAAGCCCGCTCGTTCACCACCAATCCGTGCAGTCAAACGCCAAACGGACAAGAGGCCCAACAGACCAAAACAAAGACTCCAAACATGGCCTTTTTGACTGCGAGTGCCCCAATCAGGCAATGCTTGATGCACCGCAGCCAACGGTAGATCAAATAAGCCTGGGTAGCTACTACGCCGCTGTTGAGGAGACTCCTGCCTGAGCAACTCCGTATAATAACTCAACTTGCTATCTCCACCTTTGAAACGAAAATCTTCATCCCAAGACATGCCGTAATCCCCCACAGTGCATAAAGAAAGCAGCAGTATCAATACCCCCAACACAAGAGAGCATCGACGCCAGGTCGACTGACTTATGGGTGGTTTGACTGTTTCAGGCATACAATAAAAATGGATCAGTGTAGTGCAAAAATTGTATCACTAGGCCAAGATTACGATCATATTAAATCTACGGAAAGGCCCCTCCCTTAAAAGGAAAACCACTCACGACGAGCGCAACTGCCTAAGCGCTTCATAAGTCACGATCCCGACGGATGTCGAAAGGTTCAGCGAGCGCATTTCTGTATTCTTGTGCGGGATCGTTAGCCGCTGGCCCGCCATCTTCGCATGTAACCAATCAGGCGCGCCGTGGCCCTCATTGCCAAAAACCAGCCCATCGCCGTCGGCGAATTCGACATCCCAATACGCGTGATCGGCCTTAGTCGTCAGCAGCCAAAGGCGTTTGGGCGCCTCGGGACTGGCTTCGAACGCCTCCCAGTTTTCATGATGATGGACATCCAGCGACTTCCAATAGTCCATCCCACTACGTTTGAGATGCTTATCGGTAATTGTGAAGCCGAGTGGATGGATCAAATGCAGCCGACTTTCTGTGATTGCACAGAGGCGACCGATGTTTCCGGTGTTTTGTGGAATCTCTGGATTAAAGAGGACGATATGCAGCATTACTTAACTGAAATACCGATCCCAGTTCAAAGCAATGACTGATGCCCAACAAATGAAACAATTCAGCAGACTGAGCAAAACGGCCGCGCTGCCCATGTCTTTAGCCCGCTTGGCCAGTGGACGATTGCGCAAAGAGATGTCGTCCACCACGGCTTCGACTGCGGAATTCAGCAACTCAACAATCAGAACCAGAAGCACGCTGGCGACTAAGATCAGCTGCTGCATCAGCGGCACCTGCAACAGGAAAGAAGCTGGAATCAGCACCACGGCGAGAAAGACCTCTTGGCGAAAGGCTGCCTCATGCTTCATCGAGGAAGCCAGGCCCTGCAAAGAATAAGAAAACGCCTTGAAAACCCGGGTAAAGCCAGAGTTTTTATGGATATTAGGATCGATTGGTTCGCTGTCCATAGTCGGTAAAAACACGGCACGATGTGTCGTTCCTGCAAAAAGTCGATCCAGTCTTTGTGACGATTCGGCGGCAAATCTAACAATCTTACAACGACTCTCGCCGTCGTGCTACGAACTTTAAGCACGTACGTAGAACGCAGGCGATCGCCGGTGTCACGGCATGCTCGATCGGATTCGCTAGTAAGTTTAAAAGCAATCAACAAGGATAGGCTTGCCCCCGCCTTGCGGGCGGCTTTTCTGTGACGCCATGTCTGTCTGGTTCAATCCATCTCACGCTATCGATCAAATCCTGCGCCAAGTCGCGTCTGAAACCGAAGGTTTCAATGCCGACTTCGAACCGGGCGTGCGCCCTGCCGACCCGAAATTTGGCGACTATCAGGCCAATGGGGTGCTCGGCTTTGCCAAGCGCAACAAAGCCAACCCACGCGAACTGGGACAAAAACTGATCGAAGCCGCTCAGGCCTCGGGTCAATTTGATCCGGAACTGGTCGAACTCTCACTGGCGGGCCCTGGCTTTATCAATTTCAAACTCAGCCCCAAGTTCATCTGGGACTGGCAACTGGCCTTTTCCACCAAGGCCGACTACCAGAGCGGCGCCAAGGAACTAAAAAACGGACGCAAGGTCATCATCGACTACCCCAGCGCCAACACAGCCAAGCAGGCCCACATCGGCCACCTGCGCCCGATGGTGATTGGCCAAGCCATCAGCCGCCTGCTGGATTTCTGCGGTGCGGACCTCGTGCGCGACAATCACATCGGCGACTGGGGCACCAACTTCGGCACACTGATCATGAAGATCAAACGTGACGACATCGACCTCAGCAAACTCGGCGACAACGCCCTAGTCACGCTGGACCAACTCTACAAAGACGGCTCTGCACTGGAAACCGAGCAACCCGAGCTGCGCGACGTCTCTCGCAATGAATTGGTGCTCTTACAAAACGGCGACGCCGAGAACACCGCGATCTGGGAGCAGATTGTGGAGATCTCCAAAGTCGCTTTTGACAAGTTGTTCGCGCAAATGGGCGTCGAAGTGGATATCACTCTCGGAGAATCCTTCTACCGCGACAAAGTAGAGCGCATCTACGATGAATTAACCGAGATCGGCCTCGCAGAGGAAAGCGACGGTGCCCTGGTGGTCTGGCACGATGAGGTCAAAAAATTCGCCCGCGACAACGAGCGCCCCTACCCCTTCAACATCCGCAAAAGCGATGGCGCATCCAACTACGCCTCCACCGACCTCGCCACCGTGCTCTACCGGGTGGAAGAGTTTAAGGCCGAGGAGATCATCTACCTGACCGACGCTCGCCAGCAAGACCACTTCCAGCAACTCTTCCTGACCACCGAAAAATGGTTCAAGGCCAAGGGCTATGCGCTGCCGGAAATGAGCCACGTATTCTGGGGCACCATTCTGGGAGCCGACAAAAAGCCCTTCAAAACCAAGTCCGGCGAGTCCATCAAACTACAAGAGCTCTTAGACGAAGCACGCAGCCGCGCCTACGACGTGGTCAGCGAAAAGAATCCCGACCTGCCCGAAGATGAGCGCCGCGTGATCGCGGAATCTGTCGGAGTGGGCGCGATGAAATACGCCGACCTCTCCAGCAACCGCACCCAAGACTACGTCTTTAGTTGGGACCGCCTGCTCAGCTTTGAGGGCAACACCGCGCCCTACCTACTCTACGCAGTGGCACGCATCAACAGCATCTTCCGCAAGGTCGGCGTCGATCCAGAAGCCACAATCGAAGGTGCCAGCCAACTGGAAACCGAAGCCGAAATGGGCCTTGCCCGCAAGCTGATGGGCTTTGTCACCGCATTGGAATTAACCATCAACGACCTGCGCCCGCACTTCCTCTGCACTTATTTGTATGAGCTGACCAGTGCCTACAGCACCTTCTACAACGCCGACAAGGTCATGGTCGACGATGCAGCCGTCAAGGCCCGCCGCCTAATCCTGTGCGCGCGCACCCGCACCGTGCTCAAGACTGGCCTAGAACTGCTCGGCATTCAGCCATTGGAACGGATGTAAGCAGCCATTGCTGCGCTAGGCATGGCAGACGATGCATAAATTGCTGGGGGCGAAACACCCCTAAGCAATTAAGACATCTCAAAAACCAGCGCCGTGGTATTATCCTTACCATCGGTCTGCACAGCCTCCCTCACCAAGCGTTGCGCGACGTCCGCGGCAGCATTTTTCGGCGGATTGCGAATCAAGCGCTTCATCCCGCTATCCCAGAGACCTTCGACCAATCCATCCGAACAGATCAAAAAAGCATCGCCCGGCTCATAGCCAACTGCACCAAATTGAGGGCTCAAATTTTGATTTTTGCCACCGAGCACCTGCTGCAAGGCATTGCGCCCCGGATGACTCCGTGCCTGAATCTCCCTCAACTTGCCCTCACGCTGCAGCCAACCCACGTGAGTATGATCATGGCTGACTTGCTTGATTCCGCCCGCAGCAGGCAGGTGATAAATGCGACTATCACCCACATGCGCGAAATACACCCAACCAGGGCGCACCCAGCAGAGGCTAAGAGTCGCGCCCATGCCACGCAGCTCTTCATAACAAAAGCCCATATGCGTTAATTCATGGTGAATTTGATCAAATAATTCCCCCAATAAATCCTGGAAACCAACGGAGATCCCCCCCGCCGCCGCACGAAAACTCTGTGGTAACAGATTAGTAATTTTGTCTACAGCGATTTTACTGGCAAACTCACCGGCATTGGCGCCGCCCATGCCATCACTAACGGCAAATATGTAATCATTCTCCTGTAAGCCCGCATCCCCGTATTTTCCGAGACGACGCACACCCTCACCATTCAGTGCCAATGCTAAAAAAGCATCTTCGTTGTTCTTACGAAAGCGCCCCACATCGGTCAATCCCGACCAGCAAATCTCACTGGCTTCCTTCTGTTCCCCTTGTTGCTCTTCGCTCATCTTAAGCCTCCTCCTGCCCCAAATTCCACTGGCTACGATCTGCGACCGACTCCATCTTAGGCGATGGCGGATAACCAGGCACCAAGATCGAAGCAAACTCGAAATCGATCACGCAAAATCGCCCAAGTTGCGCACTATAAGTAATGTTACGCACTTCTGCATCATCATGCCGGACCCCGTATTGCTCCAATTCGTGAAAGACATGTGCCTTCTTCTTCTCACTCATTCGATCCACCCGTGCCCCGCAATTAGAAGTCACTAAATAAAGCTTCGCATCCTCCTTCTCGACGATCTTAGGCACGAAATTACAGCCCTGCTCTTCAAGAAACTGAAGCACACGCACCTCGTTCTCATAGCGCTCGCGAGCTTGGGGCCCTTTGAAGGTTTTGTGCACACGTCCATCATATCCGATATGCACCACGGCTCTGGCTGTATTTTTTGCTTCTTCCATTATTTTAAATAAATTTCAGGGTTTCTCTTGTGCAATGGCAAGATTTCAACAGAAATCTAGCAAGGTTCTATTTCTAGAACGTGAAAAGATTAACAAAAATAAATGTTGGCACGCAAGCTGCTAAAATATAATTTCCTCGGGTGACACAATTTTCAGCCACCCGCTGAAACTCAACAGTCAATCAACAACCTGACAAAACACAGAAAATAGCTATGGCTAAAATCAAACTCGAATACCTCTGGCTGGATGGTTACACACCAGTCCCTAATCTCCGCGGCAAGACCTGCGTCAAAGAAGGCGACCTCGACACATGGTCTCTCGAAGACTGCCCACTCTGGGGCTTCGACGGCAGCTCGACACAACAAGCCGAAGGTAGCAGCTCTGACTGCATTCTCAAACCAGTCGGCCTTTACCCCGACAGCACTCGCAAAAATGCATTTTTGGTCATGTGTGAAGTCCTCCTTCCAGACGGCAGCCCACACCCATCCAACGCTCGCGCTACCATTGAAGAAGACCAAGGTCTTTGGGTTGGCCTCGAGCAAGAGTATTTCCTCATCCAAGACGGCCGCGCACTCGGCTGGCCTGACAACGGCTTCCCTGCGCCTCAAGGCGACTACTACTGTGGCGCAGGCTACTCTTCAGTCGGCGACATCGCTCGCAGCATTGTTGAAGAACACCTCGACCTTTGCCTCGACGCAGGCATCAACCACGAAGGTATCAACGCCGAAGTGGCCAAGGGCCAGTGGGAATTCCAAGTATTCGGTAAGGGTGCATACAAAGCCTGTGACCAAGTTTGGGTCGCTCGCTACATCCTTCAGCGCCTTTGCGAAAAATACGGCGTGGACGTCGAATACCACTGCAAACCTTACACAGGTGACTGGAACGGCTCCGGCATGCACTGCAACTTCTCGACCGAATACATGCGTGAGACGGGCGGCAAGGAATACTTCCTCAAGCTCATGGACAAGTTCGAAGAGTATAAGGACGAGCACATCGCTGCTTACGGCCCCGACAACCACATGCGCCTCACAGGCCTCCACGAAACACAGTCCATCGACAAGTTCTCTTGGGGTGTTGCTGACCGCGGTGCTTCGATCCGCGTGCCACACAGCTTCGTTAAAGACGACGCTTACAAGGGCTACCTCGAAGACCGCCGTCCAAACTCACAAGGTGACCCTTATCAAATCGTCTCCCGCGTCTCCAAGACAGTCGCTGAAGTCGAAGCTGAATACAAATAAGGCGAACCGCCTCAACGTGCGCCGCGCCGCCTAAGGCCAAGGACCTTGGCCAAAGAGTTGCAAAGCGAAAAAAACACGCCCGAGGCAAACACTTCATCAACGCCACTCCGCAAGGAGTGGCGTTTTTTTATTTCGAGAACTCAGAGTCAAAAGAAGGTCATCTGCTCAGCATCCTTGGCCCGCTCAGCATTCTTGCCAGATGTCGCAGGCGTCTTCACCTGCGGCGCCTGCCTTTGCCCTCGGCGCAAAGCCGCTTTAGCTGTCCGAATCTCGGAAGCCTTCAATTCGGCTTCCACTTCATTACGAATCGATTTAGCCGCACGCGCCAAATCAGCCACGGCAGCTTTCAAGTCAATCCGTTCAAATTTCAAGCCACCAGCAATCTCGTATTCCACCTCAGGCGAAGGCCCCCGCTGCGAGAACCCAAAGGCGATGTCCTTCTTCGCCGCTCGCAAAGCTTCCCGGATCGGTAATAGATGCGCCTTCTGATACGCGGCCAGATCACGCAAACGTGCCAAGCCGAGCTTCACACTGAGCCCCTCTTCGTCCATGTCGCACACGGCTTCCACTCGCAGCAAGCCCTCCAAATCGCTATTGTGGTAAGCCTCCTGAATCTCATGCCAGCGTTTCTCACGCACCGACTCCTCTAGCTCCGAATGATCAGGGTGCAAGCGTTTCGCCAGTTGCCGATAGCAGGATTTCAAACGCGCATCATTAGCGGCTTTACGGGCACTCGCCGCACGCAATTCCTCCTCACCATACCCACTACCCGCGCGCCCATCGCCAAAGGCACGGTCAAAGAAATCACGCATGCGATCCGCATCCGTCCAATCTTCATCCTCCTCGTCCTCAAATACATCCCCCCATGCATCGTCGCCCTCATCATTAGCATCATCGCTCTCCACCGAATCTTCCACCTCCGGCGGCACATAACTATAGAGCATGCCTTTCTTTTTGAGTTGAAAAAGCTCCTGATAGAGCTTCGGCACGTCCTCAAAGGAGTGATATGCGCAGTGCGACAAGTGGTGCAAGATGAACTGATACGCCGACACCTCATCCCGCAATTCACGCACCTGTGTCAAAGTCGCACCATGTGTACTGTTTAACCAACGCTGAAACGCAGCACGATCCTCATCTTCAAAATGCGCCAATAAGCCCTGCTTTTTGTCCAGCTCCTTACGCAAGCGCCGACAGGTCGACAGTGCTTTCTTCAAAAAGGGAGCCTGATCGACAACTAATAGCTCGGTGCAAGTCACCGTAAATTCCGAAGATCGTGTCTGCACTCGTGTAGCGCGATTGTTAGAGCCATATGCCATAAAATGAAGCCTGCCTACAGCACATCCTCCTTCAATTGAAAAATAACCTTATTGCACCGAGTTTGCCTCAAAAACTGTCAACAGGCCAACTCACAGAAAATAACTCGCGCTACAAACGTATAGATCACTAACTAATAAATTACCGTAAAAAAAACGAACTGCTCGATCCCTATTGCAAGTTAGACAAAGAGGCATTTAACATAAACGCTCCATCCTTTTCCCCATTAAAGATGAGTATCCACATCCTAACCACAGCGCCCAAGCTCTGTCAGCAACTCACCCAATTGCTCGAAGGCGGACAGCAAGCATTTCATTTCTACCGCGACTTAGAGGCACTCATCACGGTGCTACCTAAACTAAAGAAGGCCGACAAAGTCTTCTATGACCTGCAATTAGAGCCCCAATTGATGGCTTTCGATGCGCTTCGCTTCGGAAGCAAGAAGACGAATCTAGTCGCCTTCGAACTACTCCTTGAAGGCTCAACTCACTCCAACTGCCCTAAGACCGCAAAGCACTACTTCGCACTTTCCAATGATATCCGTAAATCAAGCGTGCGCCTCAAACAAGTGCTCCACGAAGTCGACAGCTTAAACGCCAAAAAGAAGCGCGCGCGCAAGAAGGCCCACACGCCCAAGAGCCCGCAAGTCAAGTCTAGCGGCAAACAACAAGCAAACACACCAATCACCCTCGCACGCTACCTCACCGCAAAGAGCGGCGTGATGCAGGAGCTACTGGTCACCATCGCGGGACTGGCCAAGCGCCCCAAATTCATACTCCTCTGCGGCGAGGATGGTGCCGACTTTGAGCTCACCGCACACGAACTCAACTTCCGTACCAATGGCGATCAATGCCCCCTCCACATTGCCGACCCCATGCGTGTTGAAATCAACGAGATCAAACGCAAAATTACCCCCCATACCCCAACAGGCTACTGCTATCTGGGCCTATCCTACGAATTAGGCGCGCTCACGATCGAACGCTTAAACAACTACCTCCAGCAATTGAGCGAAGCCGAGATACAAGCACCTAGACCATGCTTCATTCTAGGCCACGTAGATGACTCCGAAGGCTATTTAGAAAAAGAAGTTAAAGCCCTACTGAATAAGTTTAGAGAACTGGGCGAGACTGTCGAAATCCCATGCATGGCAGAACGCAAAGAAGATGTCAGCCTAATCGCCCAATCCATCTTCACCACCCTACGCAGTGCCCACCCCTTCCTAGTCACACGCATGCTTAGCCAAAGCGCCATCGAGTATCTAGAAGCACAATGTGCAGAAATGAGCTACTCCGGCTTAGTCCGCATCATACGCAACTCTATGTCGCTCACAGAACGTGACACGCTAACCGAAAACGAGCTCAAGAGCTTCGGTGACGACAGCCCCACCACCTCGCACCTAATCGAAAGCCTTGCCGACGAAAAATATTTCAAGAACCAAACGGGCGCTGCTTAGCCTACGAGAGTGGCGCATCGCGAGCTCCAAAAAAACGGAAGATCGCACAACTACATGAAAACCCTGACATACATCGCCGCCGCTTGCCTCCTAGTCAGTAGCAGCCTCTCTGCCCAAAGCTCTGTTTGGAAAGTATCCCAAGGCGCGCATAGGCTTTATCTGGGAGGCACTTCTCATATTTTGCGAAGCAGTGACTACCCCTTACCCAATGAATTCGACATCGCCTACCAAGCCGCCGACAGCTTGGTCTTCGAAGTCTCCCCCGACAATTTAAACGATCCAGCCTTTGCCATGCGACTAATGGCAGAAAGCGTCTATAAAGACGGCCGCACGCTAAAGAGCGTGCTTAACGATAAAGCCTACACCGCCCTAGCCGCAGAATGCCGTCAAGCTAACATGCCGATTGAAATGATCCAAAGCATGAAGCCGGGCATGGCCGTCATGATGCTAACAGTGCAGAAACTCATGCAAGCGGGCGTGTCACAAGCGGGTGTCGACCTACACTACGCCCAGCAAGCCAAAGTGGATCAGAAGCCGATCGCATCGCTTGAAACGACGGAGTTCCAACTCCAACTCATCACTAGTCTGGGCGAGGGCATCGAAAGCGAAATGGTGCTCTACAGTCTAAAGGACTTGGAACGCATCAACGAACTCTTCGAGCAAATGATCGAAGCTTGGCGCATAGGAAATATGGATACAATTGAACAACTCTTTGTCGATGACATGCTACAGTATCCAGAAATCTATAACACGATGCTCAAGGACCGCAACGCCCGCTGGTTACCACAAATTGAAGCCATGTTAGAAACCGAGCCCACCGAATTAGTTCTAGTCGGCCTCGCCCACATGGCCGGCAGCGATGGCCTGATTAAACTCTTAACAGCCAAGGGTTATACCGTCACGCAGCTAAATGCGGACTAAATACTACCTTTAAGCATTCGAACAGATGCACTTAAAGAATTGTGCAGGTCTGCGTATCGTAAAAATCCAAGCAAGCGGAAATAGCACCCACCGCGACAGTGCAAGCCGTCTCCAGGCGCAGCACATGTGCCCCTAAATGAGCTAACTTCCAACCGTTCTTACGAAAGGTATCACGCTCATTGGGCGACCAACCGCGCTCGGGACCCAAGGCGATTACGGCGCTGCGCAAGCCCGGGGATAATTGCTGCGGCAAAGGCCCTGCCGCTTCGTAATTATCCAATGCGATGTGCGCGCCCTCACCTTGTAAAAAAGAAATCGCGGACTGCAAATCGGTGTGCATGCCAACCTCAGGCACATGCGTGCCGAAAGATTGCTCCGTGCCGAGGCGCAAGCGCTCTTTCCATTCATCGCTCGTCCATAAACTGCTTTGCGCGTATGAAGGCTCACCACGTTCGGCCTCAAAGAAGTGCAAATCCTGCACCCCCATACTCGCGGCCTCAAAGAGTATACGCTTGGCGGTATGCGGGCGCGGCAAACCGAGTAAGAGACGAATCGGCAAGGGCTTCGGCGCGGCTTCCGTGCCAATCACACGCAAACTGATCGCACCATCGGCCTCCACCAAGGTCACCTCGGCTCGAGCACGCAGACCATTGATAAAGCCTACAAAGACCTTAGTGCCCACACGGGCACGCAGGACTTTAAAGATGTGCTGCCCGCGAGGATCACCTGCCTCCAGCCGCCTGGTTTCGAAGGGAGTATCAAAGAGGATGAGATTCATTAATGGCTACCGACGACGACCAAAACGGCTGCTGCCTGAATTACGCTTGCGGCGACGTGGCTTTTCAGCCGTTGAAGTGCGGATAATTGGCTCATGAAAGTAGTTAAAGCCTTCCAACTTCAACTGCGGAATCTGCATATCAATAAACTTCTCGATTGCGTCCAACTTGGCTTGCTCATCAGGCGCAACGATTGTCGCTGCATCGCCTTCACGCTGCGCACGGCCGGTGCGGCCGATGCGGTGCACATAATCTTCGGCATGCTCCGGCACATCGTAATTAATAACGTGGGTAACGTTGGCGATATCCAGACCGCGCGACGCAATATCCGTCGCAATCAAAATCTTAATCTTGCCGTCCTTAAACTGCTGTAGTGCTTTAGTGCGCGCCTTTTGCGGCAGATTCGAGTGCATCGCCGCGCAACTCAAGCCACGCTCTTGCAACCAGCGTGTGATGCGGTCGGCGCCCACCTTCATACGACAGAAAATGATCATGCTATCGATTTCCATTTGATCGATCAGTGCGATCAGCAGGTCAAATTTCTGCATGGCTCCCACCGGATAAATGACATGCTTCACCGTCTCTGCAGGTGTGAGCTTAATACCAATGGTCACGTCAACGGGATCTTTTAAGCCCTTAGCGACTAAGCGCTTAATATCCTCCGATACAGTTGCCGAAAAGAGTAATGTTTGCCGGTTCTTATTGCACAGCTTCATGATGCGCTGCACATCGTCAATAAAGCCCATATCGAGCATACGATCAACCTCATCCAGCACCAAGACTTCGATGGACTTGAGGTCAAAGTTCTTTTGCTGAATGTGGTCCAGCAAACGCCCGGGCGTCGCGATCACGACATCGGCGCCCGCCTTGATCTCATCAATTTGCTTACCATAGCCCACACCACCGTGGATCAGGCAGCACTTAGGCGCACAGTATTTGCCATACGAATCAAACTGGTCCTCCACCTGTGCCGCCAGCTCACGTGTGGGGCCCAAAATCAAGCAACGCGGTGCGGCGCCTTCGCGGTGCCCGCCGAGGCGATGCAGAATCGGCAGCGCATAGGCGGCCGTTTTACCTGTGCCTGTCTGCGCGGAGCCGATTACATCGCGCCCTTCGAGAATATGTGGGATCGCGCCCGCTTGAATAGGTGTCGGCTCTGTAAAGCCGAATTCGTCGATAGATTTAAGGATAGACTCGTCGAGTCCAAGTTCGTGAAACGTCATAATTATTTTGCTGTGGGTGAAATGCCCGGCCAACATAATAACGCATCCGGGTCCGATATAAATCCGAGCTATTTACGCGAAAAACGGTAATTACTCAGAAAGGAAGTCGCAAACACTGCCTGCATTTCATTGAAGATCAAGGAGAAAGCGTAAGCGCCTAAAAAGGGCGAAAGAAGACGTAGGGGCGTCACTCATGACGCCCGCCGAGCTTGAGCGCCGAGCCTGGGTGCGCCGGTCTTCATAAGTGAAGCCCCGACATTTCGCAACAGTTTATAATACTCACAGCTAAAAAGGGAAGCCGATCGAAAAATGTAGCGCGCCGTCCGAATCGGAATCTCTGGGATTCAAATTGTGCCCATACTCCAAGCGCAAGGGCCCCACCACAGTCTGATACCGAAGTCCAAAGCCGATGGAGCTCAAGACCTCCCGCTCGCGATCGAAAAAGCCGTCGCGGGCATTCAAAACAGAATCAAAAAAGAACACGGTCGAAAGCTGAGAGTAAATACGCTGCTCCAACTCTAGGTTAAGCAAGAGATAACTCTCTGAGCCCACTTCATCGCCCCCGGAATCCCTGGGGGAAGCACCACCTTCGACGTAACCACGCACGGAATTTTCCCCACCCGAGAAAAAGCGCTCATTAAATGGAATATTATCCTCGGCCGCGCCGGTAGTAAAAATCGTGCCTCCTTGCAGCCCGGCATGGAGCAGTATGCTCTCACTCAACGAACTATGATAGCTGCCCCCCAGCTCTAACTTTTGAAAGTTCACGCTTCCGCCCAGCCATTGTCCCGCAGTTTCTAAACTGGCATATAAGCTATAGCCGGAGCTGGGCGCTAAAAAGTCATCACGTCGGTCCAGCGATGCCTTAAAAGTCACACTCGCCACTGTAGCGTCTTCTTCCGATTCAAAACTAACTAGATCCAGACGATCAGCATTCTCTTGCGAAAAACCATACTCGACCGCCAGGCGCAGCCCCGTATCCGACAATTGCATAGAAGTGCCAACGGCCATCCCTTGGGCACGTCGATCAAAAGAAAGCTCTTCCCGATAATTGTATTCAGCATTCAGATACGTCGTCAAATCGGTCCCTAAAAACTGGGGAATCGAATAGGTGGCCTCGCCGAGTGTCGATTTAAAGCTCTGTTTCACTTCGACCTCGTAACGGTGCGCGCGCCCCCAGGGGCTGCGGTGCTCCCAGCGAAAACCTAGCCTGGCCTGTTCATAACTACCCCAACCTGCTCGCAGCTGTAGCTCCTTGCGCTGACTCGGGCTGAGTGCATACACCACCGAGCGGGCATCGCCGCTAGTCGGCTCCAACTGCAGACCGACTTCTTGAAAGATCCCTAAGCCCATCAATTGACGCCGCGCCTCACTCACTGCAATTAAATCCAGCGGCTCACCTGCCTTTAATTCAACCTGTCGCTTCAAAACAGAACGTTTTGTAGCCGCATCACCATCGAACTCAACTTGCTGAAGCGTGACAGCCTGCCCGTAGTCCACACGATAGCGCAAATGGCGCAGCAACACACCTGCTTGCTCTTCGGAATCAGCCACAATCTCACTGCTGACTGTCGCATCCGGATAGCCTGCTCGATAAGCTTCGTTACGAAGCGCCGCACGCTCGGCCTGTTCCCATTCGCGGGTGAACACCACTCCCTGCGCAGGCTCTTTGCGCACCTCATCCTCACTCCCTGCGCGCGTAATCACGATCTCTAACTCACCAATTTGATATAAGGGCCCCTGCTCAATCGTGAGCTCTACCTGAACGGCCCCGCTCACTGGATCAATGTCAATCTGCTGGTTCACTACTTGTGCGGAACGATAGCCTAAGTCATCCAAAGCTCGCAGCAGTCGCCCCTGCCGACGCTCAAAATTCTCGTAGGTGAAAACACGTGCTTTCTTGCCGGAAAATAAGACACCTCCGGGAATAAAAAAGCGCTCCACTTGTTTCGCTTCGATCGCATGCACTCCATCGACCACAACTGTATCGTAGTATGACAACACTCCGGGTGTGATGATAAATTCAACCGCCTCCGCGACAAAATCGACTTCAAGTTGAATGGCATAATCTCCCTGCCAATAAACAGAGCGCTCGGTCTCCCCCACAAGCATCCGCCCCTCGATCGTGGGCTCTAGATAGCCCTTTCGCTTCATTTGCTCCAACAATAAGAATGCACTGTCTTCCAAGATGGCGGCATCCAAATCAATCGCCACATCTGACTCGACATTATTCAAGAATGACAAGCGGGCATCCATGCTTCGATCTTGAAAAAATCCCAATCCAGACACCGTGAGATTACTCTGTCCCATTAAAGTGCTGCCCCACAACAGAGCCAAAATTGCAATCGGTAGTATCCGCCTCATCGCTTAAATAGACTCCAAATTAAATCCAGGTTATACGCATCATACACATCGTAGCCTCCCTCCAGAAACACATCTTCCGATAACTCATAGCGCACCCCGACTGTATTGCGACCGCTACGGCTGGTCTCCTCGCCGACATCGACCGTCAAACGATCAGAAAACTGTTCATCCATTCCGCCCGCACCCAGCAAGCCTTGCCCCAAATAGAGCCCGACCGAACCGACACCGCCGCCAGAAGTGCTACCAGTCGTCAGCAGTCTCACGATTGAGGCATTCGAGAGTGTCGGCGTGGATTGAAATTGCACATGTGGATCCTCCAGGGTCTGCGTCACATCCATCGTAATGATGTACGAGGCTTTTTGCGCAATACCGTTGAAACTTAACTGCACCGTATTCGGTTGGCCTGGCTCGATATAAGCTTCGCCGCTAGTGAGTCGCATTCTGGCACCGGGAAAGCGTAGCTCTCCATCCACGGTCCGCACCGTCCCGATCAATAAGGGTTCTGCAAAAGTGCCTCCCAAGTCAAAGTTGGCCGTTAACTGCGTGCGAAAATAGGGACTGCGCACCCGCATAAACGAATCTCCGGCGATTTTAAGATCAAAGCGCCAGTCTGCAATCGCCGGCTCACGAATCGAAAAATAGGGAGGCTTTGACTGCGGTCCACTTTCCACGCTCGGTGCGAGCGGATCAAATTCCACCAGCATGGTGCTCGAGCGTAAGTTTAAATTACCCTGAACGATCGCGCTCTCGTCATGATTGGTATGGCTGGCCTGCACATCCAAATCACTGCGTAAAATCATATCTGTGGTTCGCACCAAAGGCACATTCAGCCCGTGCACGTGAAACTCCCACAGCGGACGATCCAGATCGCCTGCATCCAACCAACCGGTAAAGCTCACTGGACTGCCCCCCACTTGCGCCGAGGCCTCTTTTGCCGTAAAGCGACGTTCCGCCAACTCTAGCTCGCCACGGATCAAATCCACCGAAGGTAATGATTCTGTCGGGCGCAGAGCGAAGTCTTGAAAGGATAAACGCCCTGTCAAATTCCAATCGGGCTGCAGGTCTAAGGAACCGCTCACACGTCCGCTACGCCGCATGATCGGGGGCAAATAATCCACCCAGTTTTCGGCTTGCCAATCCCTCAGCTCGATTCGCCCGCTTCCTGCCGAGAGCCATGCCTTGCGAGCCTCCAAGCTCCCGGTGAGTGCAGTGATCAGCCCCGCGGTCGGCACGCTCAAGCGCCCCGTCACCTCACTCTGATTCACGATAAATTTGAACTGCTCAACTTGAACACGATCAGCTTCAGCCCGCGCCACAATTTCAATATGATCAATCTCCGGGACGTTCTCCAACGATGTTTCCAAACTGGCAATCGACACTTCCAGCACCCCCGTAGGCTGCTCCATCCGGCCGCCCACTTGCATGTTCAACGCCGCCTGACTGAGCTTCAAACCGAAATGCTGCGACAACCATTTTGCAAAGCTGGGCGTCACGGACCCGGTTAAACTCGCGGCCAAATCTCCGCGATCTAATACCGTCCAAAATGCTTCACCCGCCACTGGAAATTGCAACCGCACAGGCGCGCGGATCGAACCTTGTAGCAAGGGAGCCTCCGCAAATTGCAACTGCACGGTATCCGCGACGAGACCTTCGGGGCTCAACTCAAGCTCGACATCTACACGAAGGGGCAGCTCCTCGCCAACGGCTCGCGTTTCCAAGTGCACCTCCAAGGACCCCAACAAATGCGGCCGCAAATCAGAAATGGACAGCTCCACCGATTCGATGGTGAGTGAGGGCAAGTCTCGATCCACCCAACGCCCCAAGCGTTGTAATGTAACATTGCGCAAGCCTAGCTCCAAGCCCGTGGCCGGATTCCAGCCAGCTTCGATATCTAACTCTGGCCCCTGCAAGTGAAAGCGCTCAGCTATAAATCGCGATTCTGGAAAATCCGCATCCCCGGAATATCGATAGCTAAAATGCGCGGGCGCCTGCAGCTCTAGTGTCGGACGCACGGGGTCCACCCACACGAAGCGACTGAGATCCAGCGACACACGTCCCTCCTCAAGCCGAGTCACGAAGGATGCCTCGATCACCGCACCCGCGGCTGTCGCCGAGCCAGCCACAGTCCATTGTTGCCAACCCTCACTCTGATAGCTCCCCGACAAGCTGATGGGCGTCACGCCCGGATACTCCACCGTGAGTGGCTCCAAGTCCCCCACAATCATAGGGCGCTGCCAGTCTCCACCAATCCGCCCACGGGTCTTTAACCCATCCGAAAACGCAAGCGGAGCCACCATCGTATTCAGCCACTCTGAAGCGAGCGCGACACTGTATTCGAAATCAAGCGACAAGGTGGACAGGTCAACCTGCCCGCTCAAGTCCACCACCCCCGCATCCGACGCCAAGGGCTGCAGCACGGCCTCATCCACCCGCAAGACGGAACCTTCCCAGCGCCCCTCCACATCCACCTGTGCCACCTGATAGCGATCGTAAATCAAGTCCTTGGCATTTAAATTGAACAGCACGTTCGGCCCCGCACTCAACGAGGGCGCCACACTCAGACTGGCCTCGATCTGGCCGCCTGCAGGCAAGAAGGCCTGCTGTGATAAGTCGACACTGGCATGAAATTCAGCCCGCTCAGCCACACTGCCATCTGCCAGATTCATTTCCAAAGGCTGACGTAAACGCAACTGCCCCCAGCCCGCAGCCACTTGCAGTACCTCCACCCGCAAGCGTTCTAAATCACCCGAAAACTCCATGCCCCCCGTCATTGTAATCGAGTCCTGATCTTGCGCCTGCACCACACCCTCAAGTTGTAGCCTGCCCATATATCGCCCGGCTTCCCAACGAAAATCAACGCCTGTCAGCGCTCCGCCTTGCCATTGCATGGCCACCGCAGAGGGTAACCATTCAGGATCGATCGCAAACCGCTCCGACTTAAGTGCTGCCCGCACGGGCAACCGCTCCCCCTCCGAAAACGAAACCAAGCCCACGGCTCGCTCCCCTGCGCGACGAAATTCAAAACTCACATCCAACTCTTCCGAACGAGGCTCCAGTGATAAGTCCAACTCTAGTCCCGCAGCGGGAGCCGTCACCAGTGCCGACCAGTCCGCGTTCGGCTCCAACGTAGCCCGCAGCTCCACCCGATCCAGCAAGTCTGGCAAGCGCACCGAATCAACGACCGCGGCCAGTTGCCAATCGCTCAACGTCAACCTAGGCAGCTCGAATATCGCGGCTCCATTCGACGCGTGGACCTGTAAATCATTCAACTTCAGCGGAGGCAGCCATTGCCCATAGGTCCGCAAGGCCTCACGCGCTTGCCGCACCGCGGAAACCACATCCACCGGCTCCGACTCGGCCGGCTCCGCGGATGAGCCCTCGCTCAACTCAACCCGCAAAGTATCCACCTCCAACAAAGAGGCAGACGAAAAATCTCCGCCCAAGCGTTCCCACAAATATTGCTGCAGCGAAGGCACCTCCAAGCGCCCCAGCGAGCAGCGAAACGAATCCCTAGCATAGCCCAGCTCCGTAAATAACAGCCGCCCCGACTCCAAACGCTGCACCGAGCGCACCTCCACATCCCCCCAACGCAGCAAGGTGGGCATAGCGCGAGGGAGCCACCAAATACTGGTGACCCATAAAGCGCAGAGACCAACCAAACCATAAACCAACAGCCGAACCAGTATGCGTATGTAGCGAAATTTCCTCACAAAGACCCAAAGACTAAACAGAGCGCATAATAGCTCAACTTGTTTCACCGGATTTTAAGTTCGGTCAAATTAACTCAATGCCTAAAAAAACGACATCCACCCACACACTAAGCTTGTGAACACAACACATCCCGCGCTAGCATTTGCCTCATGAGTTCGACCTACCGAGGACGCATTGCACCCACACCGACTGGCTATCTGCACTTGGGCCATGCACGCACCTTTTGGATCGCAATGGAACGCGCCAGAGAAGCCCGCGGTCAACTCATCTTCCGCGATGAGAATCTGGATCCACAACGCTGCAAACCAGAATTCTCCCAAGGAGCCATCGAAGACCTGCGCTGGTTTGGCTGCGACTGGGACGAAGGCCCCGATGTGGGCGGCCCCAGCGGCCCCTACCGCCAGAGCGAGCGCCACGCATTGTTCCTGCAAGCATGGGCGCGCTTAAAAGACGCCGGCTACATTTACCCCTGCGATAAATCACGCAAAGATGTCGCCCGCGCCGCACAAGCCCCCCACCCCGAAGAAGAGGCCAGCGAGCCCATCTACCCCGAAAGCTGGCGCCCACCACTCGGCACCGGTCAGGCGGCCGACAGCCCCGGCGACACCAATTGGCGCTTTCGCGTGCCCGACGAACGATGCATCGAATTCGACGATGGCCGCCTAGGCCCCTGCGCCTTTACCTGCTTGCGCGACTTCGGCGACTTCCTCGTCTGGCGAAAAGACGGCGTGCCCGCCTATGAGCTCGCAGTGGTGGTCGACGATGCCGCCATGCAAATCAGCGAAGTCGTGCGTGGCGAAGACCTACTCATCTCCACCGCCCGACAGCTGCTGCTCTACCAGGCCCTCGGCCTAAAAGCCCCCGAGTTCTACCACACTCCCCTGCTCTGCGATACCACCGGACAAAGACTCGCCAAGCGCAACCGCTCCCTCACACTGCGCGAATTAAAAGCCGCCGGACATCAACCCGCAAACCTGCGCACCTCCGATGACTGGTGGTCGGGACTCGAAGACTCCATCTAAACAGTTAATCAACGAAGACGAAGAACGCATCACCATACCCAACCGCAAGGTATTAGGCGAAATTTTCACCAACTCCTACGAGTTCAAAGTAGTCGAAGCCGTCGTGGGCATCGATTACAGCGCCGATCCCGAACAAGCGATCCAATGCATCGCCACAGCCGTCAAAAAAGTAGAAGGCATCGCGCCCGAGCGCGAGCCCGACGTCGGGATCGAAGACTTCGGCGACTCCGCGATCAACATCGGCTACCGCGTCTGGGTGCCCACCCAAACCTACCACCAAACCCGCTACCAAATCAACCTAGCCGTCTTCCGTGCATTAAAAGATGCAAAGATCAACATCCCCTTCCCACAGCGCGATGTGCACCTGATCCCCTCACAGACCGAGGAGGCTTGAACCTCAGAAAGAGTTTAATCGAGGCGGTGCCACTATTTTCTATCTAGAGGTAAATCTAAGCATTGAGAACTCCGAGAGCAGTAGCTAGGGAACAAAGTCCCCCTGGCTACTCACTCTGCGTCGGGCTTGTCGGCTTCGGCTCGAGCAAATCACCTAACGCGTGGGTGCACCTACCAGATAAGATTCCGGCCGAGAAGCGCGACCACCATCGTCCTCAGCGATCCTTCGTAGTCATGTTTTGAATACATAACGCATAGGCAGCACTACCGTATGTCGAACAGACTGGATTTGTTAAGCCCATGTATCAGCACTGTTAAGATTACTTGACGCACTGGTTTCCTTATTGCGTGCCCAGCATGGATTGCTGATTCACGGCGAAGTTCACGGCTATGGCCATCCGATTAATATTGATCAGTCGCGGGATCTTCCCGCATCGCCAGCCGGTTCTTAATCACACTTTCGCCTAATCGTTTTCAAATACATTGATGCTTTCCATTCTATGAAGTTTCCGCTCATTCCCTCTTTCATAATCAGTTCCGCGATCTGCCTCGGGAGCAGTGCCGAAGCAGCGCTGGTGGCCCACTATACCTTTGACGATAATTACAACGACGCCTCGGGAAACGATCATCATGCGTCGCTCTCAGGCGGCACGGGCTCAATCGTCACAGATAACGAACGAGGCCTCGTATTCAGTCCTGAAGATGCGTCTTACCTAGACTTGGAAGCCACCACGCCCATCCCTCACTTCCCAGCAAATGCATCCATCACCCTGATGGCATGGGTGAAGCAAACCGCAGCACAAGTTAGCAATTACAGCTACATTCTGGAGCTCGGTCAAAACGGCGACAGCCCGATTGCCAGTCTAGGAATTATGCCCGACGGTAAGTTCGTCACCTACTCCGAAACTTCGCAACCTGGCGGCAACTTGGATCAGGTAAACAGCTATAGTGACAACGCAGTCGAAACCGCTGGTACCTGGGCCTCATGGCACCACCTAGCAGCGGTCTATGATCGAAGCACCGATGTGGTCACACTTTACGTGGACGGCGCCGTCGCGGGAACAAACAGCATTGAACTACTAGATGACAGTTATCCGTTTAATTGGACACAGGCACGTATCGGAGGCGATATGGATGGCACGCCTCATTTCCGAGGCATGATCGACGATGTTCGTATCTATGACGAAGCCCTGACACAGGCGCAAATCCAAGCGATGAATCCTATTCGATTTCTAGTCGACTTCGGTTTATCGAATGAAATCGCGTCGAACCCTGACACGAATGGTCACCACTGGAATAACTTCGCCGCCGCCTCGGGAACCGCACCCACTAGCGATACACTGACCACAGTAACCAATCGCAGCGGTACCCTCGCAAGCGGCGTGGAAATTGCCATGACTGACGGATTCTTCAGAGCCAGTACAAACACCAATGGCGCAGAAGCGATCTATGTGCCTGAAGCGACCGGTGATTTTTATTATCTGCAAAAAGGCTCAGATGAAAGCGCAAGCTTGTTGATTTCGGGCCTCGATGCATCAGGCGCGACGGTTTACGATTTCAAATTCCTTGCGACCACCAATCGTCTTGCTCCACAGAGCTTCATCACCGACTACACCGCCACCGGCCTAGAAGCCACGTCGGTTTCCCTGCAAGCAGTTGGCAACGTAAACAACGTCGCTTCAATCAACGGAGTTCAGCCCAACGCTAACGGCGAAATTGAAGTGCACATCGGAATCAATGCGGACTCGACAACCTACGGAGCTCTCAACCTCATGGAAGTCATCGGACGTGATCCGAGCGCCCTCGCCACACCTGATCCACAGATACCCGCCACAGCGGAACTAACACCAGATCCAGGTGCTGGCCCGAATACCGAAAATCCCGAAGGCTTGACCGCATATGTCTGGGAAGATGCCGACCCTTATAGCGGGCGAACCGGAGCCGCAGAGCTCCTACGTCGCGCAGGTTTCCACGTCAAAATACTACCGCTCGATCAAGCGCCTTACGACGACACGGTGAATCCAAGCGAGGACGTAGATTTGATTTTCTTCGGCTCTTTCATTTCGGAGAACGAAGATTACGCTTCCTACATGTCACAGTATGCCGACGATCTATATAACTTCGTCGATCGCGGCGGCCTATTAGTGCAAATGGCGCAAGCCGACCAAACGGAACCCGTGCCACCGTTTTTCCCCACCACACAAAACGCTAGCCGCGTGGACGACGACTTCGCGCAGGCCCGTGTTTTATCTCCGGATCACCCGTTGATGTCCAACGTCCCGGTATCAGGCAACCCCGCCAACGTTGAATTCGTCAACGGCATCGGCGGCTCCTACGAGGACAATGTTGTTTGGGAAAGCTTCTACACCTTCTTTGGTTTCGAAGTCATCCTAGCAGGAGATGCCGACGCGCGCTACCCCGCCTTGATGGAAGGCGCTTACGGTCAAGGCCGCATCCTTTTGGCTGCGATGGGAAATGATAAAATCCTCAGAAATGACATCGATATCGCGCCGGAATCGCTAGCCGTTTTTAACGAACCATTTTTCGACAATCTGTATCAGCATTGTAAGGACGTTCGCGACGTCACAGCACCCGCACTGGAGATCACACCACAGCCTGGTAACAGCGAAATCGCCAATGGCGCTTGGACCTTAGTGCTACTACCCGACACTCAAGTCTATAGTCAAAACTATCCGGGAGTCTTCAGCGCCCAGACCAGTTGGATTCGCCAACATGCACGCACACGCAACATACGCTACGTGCTGCACCTGGGCGACATCGTGAATAATAACTCAATTCCAGAATGGGAATCTGCCCGCGAATCCATGGGCATGCTCGATGGCGTCGTGCCTTATGCCATCGTCACTGGCAACCACGACTATGGCCCAAGCGGTAATGCTGCCACACGCGACACTTATATGAATAGCTATTTTGTGCAAAGCGACTATAACGAGTGGACCACCTTTGGCGGCGCGATGGAACAAGATAAAATGGACAACACCTATCACCTATTTGAAGCGGGTGGTGTGGAGTGGATTATCTTTGCACTGGAATGGGGGCCACGCGACAGCACTCTAGAATGGGCACGTTCGATCTATGATTTATACCCCAATCGTAAAGGTATTTTAATCACACACGCATTCGTCAACAACAACGACCTGCGTTACGACATCACCGACACGAGTAACCCCCAAAGCTACAACCCTCACTACTACAGCACACCCGGTGGCGTAAACGATGGTCAGGAAATCTGGGACAAATTCATCAAAGAATACAACTTCGCCTGGGTCTTCAACGGTCACGTGCTTGGCGATGGAACAGGCTACCGCGTCGACAACAATCTTGCAGGTTCCGAAGTCCATCAAATGCTGGTAAACTACCAAATGCGTAATCTAGGCGGCGAAGCTTATATGCGTATCTTGGAATTCCAACCAGATGGTGAGACGGTCAAGCTGTCTTCTTACTCCCCACTCTACGACAATTACCTGACCGCAGCGGATCAGAACTTCGATGTGAACCTCCCACTCGGCGCCCAAGACTTGGATGAAGACGGAGTGCTCGATTACTACGATGCCGATTTCGACAACGACTCAGACGGCCTAAACAACTATCAAGAGTTCATACTACTCGGCACACACTCCGATATGGCAGACAGTGATGGCGATGGGCTTAACGACCTCGATGAGCTCACCATTGGCAGCAACCCGCTTGCTAGTGACCGATCCATTGTCGACCTGGTCCAGAACAACCCGACGCTATTCGGACTATATACCAACGACATGATCCTCGATCTCAACCCTGCAGACATCATGATCCAAACGGACGGATCAACAGTCGATGTTCAGTTGCAAATGCAAAAGAGCCCCGACCTGATTGAATGGACCAGCGAAGGTGACCCAGTGATCTGGTCGATGCCCATTCAGCCAGGCAAGGAGTTCTACCGAATCGATCTTTCCAACAACTAATTCGTCTCAACACTCTGTGGCCTGTATGCGGTGCATGCAGGCCACATTTGTTTCTATAGTATGTCCGAAAAACATTCATCTATTTTGAGCAAAGTCAGTCGCGAGCCTATGCTACACTTCCTCGTTGCCGCCTTATGCATAGCATGGCTACTAGGATTACGCCCCCAAGACGAACGCCCCATCATTCGAGTCGATGCCGCACACGTCGCCGAACTCGTAGCGACTTACGAAAGCGATCCGCGTGTAACAAAAGGCACCGCCGATGTCGACGAACTCGTCGCAGAATATGCCCGAGACGAACTGCTCTACCAAGAAGCGCTGAAGTATGAAATCCACCGCAATCAAAACTTAAGAGGACTCCTTATTCGTGAGATGCGCCGTCAACTTGAGCCAGTTATCTCCGAACCAACCGAGGAAGACTTGCGCAACTTTTTAGCGACAAACGCCGCGCGTTATAAGTCTCAGCCGAGCGTTGCCTTCGAGCATGTCTCATGGCCGCCGGAGGTCGCGAAAATTCCAGACGACATTCAAGCACGTCTCAATTCTGGTGTGCCTCAGAAGAACTTTGGCCAACGCATTCGTTTGGCGAATCCGATTCCATTGACTTATCTGCCGCACCTTAAAACAAACATGGGAGTAGCAGCAGCCGAACAAATCATGGCAAGCGAACCGGGCGTATGGTCGGGCCCGATCCAGAGCAAATACGGCACCCATTTTATACGTATCCTCCATAAAAACAGCACTGGCGAAAAGCCATTCGAACAAATCCGAAGCACGCTGAAGAGTCACTGGATCAGTGAGCAAATCGATCTAAAGATGGAACAGATCCTTGCCAACATCGCCGAAGCATATCAGCTGGACGTGCCAGATAACTATCTAAGCGTGTTACCATGAAAGCCCGCCCCACTCTTTTCGGGCTCTTGCTGCTCTTACTGACCACAACTCAGGCGCTCTCGCACCAACTCGCAGTCGCTCGCTTTCAGATACAGGAGATCGGCCCGTCGACTTATGAAATTCGTTACGATGTTCCTTCGGGTGAAATGGATCGCTACAGTATACCGATTCTCCCCAAGGGCTACAGCTACGTCGAAACACCACTCCAGCATGCAGGGCCGCAACGCTTACGCTTCAACACAAACGGACGTGCTCTCGCAAACAACGACACCATCGTATTGCCATGGCCGCGCAATGGCGTGCTCGCAAGTGCGATCTGGCTCAATGGCACACGTTCACAAAAATTCTTTAAAGCCAGCGAGACGGAGATCATCATCGAACTCAGCGCGCTTTCCGCAGGGTCTGGTTCCGCACTTGAAACCATGCATCGCTATACAGAATTAGGGCTGGAGCACATTCTGGAAGGCTATGATCACCTGCTATTCGTGGCAGGCCTGGCGATGTTGGTGCGAGGATGGCGGCGTGTCTTGCTAACGGTAAGCGCCTTCACACTGGCACATAGTTTAACTCTAGGACTCGCAGTGCTGGGTCTCATACGAATGCCTCCGGCACTGGTTGAAACCTTGATCGCATTGAGCATCGTATTTCTAGCTAAGGAAATATTACTCGCCCACAAAGGCCAAATCACATGGGCGAGTCGTTGGCCCTGGGCGATTTCATTTGGATTCGGGCTTATCCACGGGCTCGGCTTTGCCAGTGCGCTGATGGAACTGGGCCTGGAAAACGATTCCATCTTACTCGCTTTACTCTCCTTTAATATCGGCGTCGAGCTCGGGCAGATCCTGTTTCTGCTAATATGGCTGTTGCTGGCTTCAGCCCTAGTTGCTCTCGGTCTCAAGCGCCTACGTTACTTACGACCGCTGCTCCCCTACGCGCTCGGAATTATTGCGATGCTTTGGTTCCTAGAACGCTTGTTGGGTGAATACCCGATGACGTGAAAGGCACTGTAGAGCCGAATCGCGATCTGACCTCCGCCAATTTGTCCACACCTAGCCTACATCTTTTCCTCTAGGCCAGTCTATAAACCTCTGCGCCGAAAAAACGCGGCGCAAGTAATGCTAAACACGCCCGCCAGCATCGCAAATGAACACGGCTCTGGCACGACAGACAACGCGACAAATTCAACTTCGTCCGTAGCAGACCAGCGTCTAGGTTGATTTAATACGATGCGAATGGCATCCGCATGATAGCCTGTCGCAGCTCCGAGTAAACTATACTCTGCCGTGCCGCGAATGAGGCTATTTTCTGCGTCACTCATAGATCGAATTACGCTGGAATGATAAGTAATCCCCCCATCAATGCTAAAGGAAACCTCAAAACTAGTAGGCTGATTGACTGCCGCATTATGATATATATATTGATACTGCACAATCGATTCCCAGGCATATCTTTGATCAAAATGATAGATGTAAGTGATCTCTGCAGATCCCCCGCCAACGTCGATTAAAGAATATGGCGCCCACTGCGAATAACCAGAAGTAATTGAAGTGCCTTTGACTCCATCAATAAGCTCGCCGACACCCCCGGACAAACCACCCACAGTAGATCCGCTATAGCCATTATCCACATACCAAGAATTACCACCAGGCGTCCAATTACTCTGATACTCGGTAGGGAACACTTGAATGCTAGCTACAACATACTTTGTAGACAGCACTAGAAAGAAAAGCGCTACGAAAGAACTGCGAATTACCATGCTCATAAGGATTACAAATTACCCCCATTAGCTTTACTATAAACTCTATATAATCAAGCTTGAAGGTACGCCTACAGACTACGATTTGTGACTTATACGATCGACCACTAAGGGCCCAACGGATGGGGCCGCAGAAGCAAGGTGAATGGCGGTCTGTAGACGCGCTTCCGCTGCAGCGCAAGATTCTTCATCGCGATAATGAATGCGCACAATCGGTTCGCCGGGCTGAACACGATCTCCGACCTTTTTCAATAACTCCAAGCCTACGGCGGGATCGATCACAGAATCTGTCGACACGCGTCCGGCCCCGAGTAAACATGCGGCCTCACCAAAGCTGCGAGCATCCAAGCCACTGACATACATCGTTTCTGTGCTTTCGACCCCGACCTCGCAGCAAGACTCACAGAGAGGTAAGCGCTTATAATCATCGATTACACGGGGATCGCCGCCTTGGGCTGCGATGAGTTCGCGAAAGCCCGCCAACGCTGCTCCGCTCTGGATCGCCGCTTTCAATGCAGCCATCGCATCATCAACTGTGGAGTGAATCCCACCAAGCATCAACATTTCAGCGCACAGAGCATAGGTAACTTCCATCAAATCTTCTGGCCCTTCCCCGCGTAAGCAATCAATCGCTTCGATCACTTCCAAGGAGTTGCCGATCATTCGACCAAGCGGCTGCTCCATGCGTGTCAGCAAAGCAGAAGTCGGCTTGCCCATACTGGCACTGATCGCGACCAAGGCCTCTGCCAGCTCGCGCCCGCTCGCTTCGTTGGGCATAAAGGCGCCGTGTCCGAATTTGACATCGAGCACCAGTGCGTCGATGCCCTCGGCTAGTTTCTTCCCCAGGATACTGCTGCAAATGAGGGGAATACTCTCGACGGTGGCGGTCACATCCCGCAAGGCATAGAGCTTGCGATCGGCTGGCACCATATCAGCAGACTGCCCAATCATAGCTTGATGGATGTCCTGTAGTTGCTGGCGGTAGGCGGCATCGCTAAGTTCGGTGCGAAAGCCGGGAATGGCTTCGAGCTTATCCAAAGTGCCGCCGGTATGCCCGAGACCACGCCCACTCATCATAGGCACGCACAGCCCACATGCAGCCACCAGTGGGGCGAGAATGAGCGAAACTTTGTCACCTACTCCGCCTGTAGAATGCTTATCCACTTTGGGGCGGGTGATTTCCGGCAGCTCTACGATACGCCCCGAACGCATCATCGCTTCGGTCAACCAGCCAGTCTCTTCGGGACTCATGCCTTTAAGCACAATGGCCATCAACAAGGCGCTGGACTGGTAATCTTTAAAGTCTCCAGAAACAACGCCTGTCACAAATGCCTCCACTTGAGCACGAGTTAAGGCTAAACCATCGCGTTTGCGGGCTATGATCTCTTGAGGAAGCATCTTCATGCACGCCAGTGTGTGCACGCAGACTCTCTTGTCGAGCCAGCGCTGAAAATGAGAATGCGCTAAAACTTTAAATCCCCCGAAACAGAGCTTCGAAGCGACCTGTTTTTCATTTAGGTCGATTGCTTATTTTTACTTCACGAGAATTAACGAAATTTATGCTTCATTTCCGGTTGCTTCTGGCAAAAGCCTAGCTAGCTTTCAACCAACCCTGCAGTGTTCGAGACTTAATGGAGTATCTGTCCTTTACTCTGTAACAATCGGGAGCTTGCCCCTCGTAGGTGGCTGTCCAGCCGTCAACCGGAAGACAAATACCGACGAGGAAAGTACCCACCTTATGCTCAAAAGGCTAAGAACTCCCACTAAAACGGCACAGGCGGGGCCTTTTTGTGTACACGAGGCTGGATCGAGACTGCGACTAGCTTCCCTCCCCAAAAGAGATCGAATGGATACCGGCGGACTTCAAGGCGTTGAGCACATTGACAACACTCTGCTGATACGTTTCGGGGTCGGGCTGAATGATGACCAGCGTCTTGAGACCAGCACGATCGGAGGAGCGCTTCAACTGATCGAGGGTACGAGTCAAATGGGGTAAATCGATGCTGCCCGGATTATCCGTCGGCACGCCATTGAGCAGGACGGTGCCATCGAGTAAGATGTCGACATAATGCTGCTCTGGCAGTGGGGTATCGGGAGGCGCAGGCACCGAGGAGGGCAGCTTGACTCCGAGGTCGGCCTCTTCCTTGACGATGGTAGTGGTGACCATGAAATAAATCAGCAGTAGGAAGACGATATCAATCATCGGCGTAAGGTCGACTTTGTCATCGGGGATCTGTAAACGTTTAGCTTTCATGGCTATTGGGCGCTCTGATAAGTGGCAAAGATCACGTTGGGCACGCCGCCTGCCGCAGCAGCGGCAAACACTTTACGCACTTCTTTGAAGGGAACTTGCGCATCGGCACGGACGTAGACTTTAAGCTGCGGGGCGTTTAGCTTGCCTTGGGCCACCAGCTCAGGCAGCTCTGCAATCGTCGTGCTTTGTGATCCGAAAAACAAGCTACCGTCGGACTTAATAGTAATCGTGGTGCGCACACCACGTTCATCAGGAATGCTAGCATGCGCTGCAATCGGCAGCTCAATCGGCACGAGTTGCTGCACCTGCATGTTGGCCACCGTCATAAAAAACACGATCAGCAGGAAGACAATATCGATCATCGGAGTGAGATCGGGCAAATCGCTGCTTTCTTCTATGGGGCGTGGTTTCATCGTGGAGATCGATCGCGTGTGTCTGGCATTAAGAAGAGGCTGCTTCGGACACCATGCCGTTCTTCTTCATCAAGCGAGTCATCTCACCGAGACGCTCATAAATGCCGGACGAAGCTGCCATGTATTTGTTCTTAAAATAAAAATAGCACATGAGCGCTGGGATCGCGATCAGTAAGCCGGAGGCGGTGGTCACCAGCGCTTCGGAAATATTATTGGCCAGCAACTCGGGCTTACCAAGACCTTGAGCCGCAATATTACGAAAGGCCTTGACCATACCACTCACTGTGCCAAGCAAGCCCATCATAGGAGAGACCGAAGCAACTACCTGCAAATACTGCACAAAGACCAACGGCCCTGCCAACACCTTGCCCGCACGCTCTTCCAGCGCCTCGTTCACCTCGGCGACGGAGTCATATCCGTCGCCGACAGTTTCAAATCCGAGGCGTAAGATGTCCGTCATATAACCGGGGTGTGCATCGCATGCGCTCAAACCTGCGCTCACGTCGCGCGCTTCAATCGCGGCTCGTAAATCAGCGCGAGCCTCGGGTTGAGTAAAACGCTTCTCTTTAATAATGAGGCCGCAATAGCCAGCCAGTCCCACGGTGGCTACGGAAAAAGCCAGCAGTGGGTACATCGCCCAACCACCTTGCTGAAACATCGTCCACAAGGTGATATTTTCGACGGGTGCGGTGGTCTCAATTGCGACTTCAGCTTGCCCGTGCACCACGCTAGCCCAAACAAGGCATAGACAAAATGCGAGTGTAAAGCGCCTGGGGATAAAATGGAATAGATGCAGTCTTGTATTCATAATTCAGATACTGATTGGGTTAAATCTTCAAGATCCTGGAGGCTTGCGGCCGCCCACGGGCTCGTGGGAAAAGAAATAGAGAGCTCACGCAAAGCAGCGATGGCGGCCTGCGGCATATCAATACGAGCATATACAGTCGCCAGGGTATAAAGTAACTCAGGATACCATGGATCGGTCGCGTTTGCGTAGGTCTTCCCCGCGGCAGCGTAGCGCATCGCTGCAGAAAAATTTTCCTCGCGCAGGCTCAAACGTGCCCGGATCAGCTCCCGCAGCGAATAGCCGTCGGCACTCACATCCATCTCAGGTAAGTTCTCCAGAAAGACGGTCGGCACCAGATCATGACCCAGGTAAAAGCTACAATAGGCTACCCACAGTCGCGCACGTGTTTGGTGCACATTCTCCGTTGTCTGAACTTTGCGGTATAGATTGAAAGCACGCACATAATCAGCGCGTGCTCGCCATGCATTGGCTAATTCCAGCACCATGCCTAACTGCGACTCTGAAAGCGGACGCGCCGATAATATGTGTCGATGCACACGCTCAAGTTCGGAGCTCTGCCCTACGTCATCCAAAGCAAGTGCCAACTGCCCAATACGCTCTAACATACGCGAAGGCGCTAGCTGTAGAGGAATTTGAATGGCAAGATCGGTCGCCTCTCGCCATTGCGCCGCAGCTGTCAAAGCATCCAAATAGGACAATACCGTCGGCAGTAAATTCCCTGGTAAGCCACTCAGCTGCATGTAATCCACAAAGGGTTTGGCATGCTCTCGAATCACGGGTAAGGCCTGTAGCGCTTGCCCCCCTTCCAACTGCTCAATGGCATCGTAGTATGCTTGTGGAAAAATGAAATTGAGACTCCCCCGCTGACGCAGTAATTCGTCAAATTTGAGATAGGCACGCCCGCCACGATCGGTTCCGACAGGACGGAACACAATCTGTTGACCATCGACACCGGTCAAAATGACATCCTTCAACTGCTGCGGATACTGCAGACGCATCTTGATCTCTGGCATCGCGGCCAAGGATGCAGGCAATAGGCCGACCAGCAATAAGGCCACCACGAATAAACAACAGCAAGCACCCTGAACCCGCGCAGCCACAAAGCCCTGAAACGCTGGCCCATTCAAACGCCCACTCTCCGGTCGACGATTCAGGAGATAAGTCGACCGTAAGCGGATAAAAGAAATGGGGAACAGTTTCATAGCTTATAGAGATTGCACCTGTTGACGGATCGCATCGTAAAACGACGACTCTTCGGCAGCGGGCAAATCGAGGAAAAATTGATACGTATTGCGGGCCGATTCGATTTCGCCCTGAGCTTCAAGCAGCTGTCCACTTTCAAGCACTGCCTGAGCCGACCATTCGGGATACCCCGCATAGCCGAGATAGGTGCGCTCGAAGAAGCCTTGCGCTTTGCCCGTCTCGTTGAGACTCAGAAAGCAAAGTCCAATCTTAAAAGTTGCTTCCGCCCAAAGCACTCCGCGCCAATCGCGTTGCTGAATAATCAAAGTGTATGCTGCCACCGCATCCTCATAGCGACGCGCACTGCGCAAAGCATCAGCACGAAGCATCGCTGCCCGCCGACTGAGCTCCGAGCCAAAATACTGTTCCACAATTTGCCCAAAAAAATCAGCTGCTTGATCGAAATAACCAAGCTCCAATTCAAGCTGCCCTAACTCAAACAGCGCACGCGCGGCCGCAGACGATTCGGGCGCCTGCCGAAGCACCTGTAACAGCCATCCACGCGCCACGAAGGGGTCCTCCGCGGCCTTAATGCCCGCAATCCAAACCAAGGTAGCGGGACTCGCCAAGTCTACTTCCGCCTGCCCGAGTTGCACCGGGCTCACCTCTAGCGCAGCCCTCAGGTTGAGCGCACGCAATAGGCGCAGCGCCAAAGTATCCTGCCCCGCAGCACGTGCCGACAGCCGCATCTCAGCAAAGAGGCTCGCCGGCGGGGCGGATGGTAGCTGCCGGAGCTGCGCCTCCACCCGACGCCGAATCACACGCAAGATCTCAAAGTCCATGATATCCAGTGCTGCGCCCGCGACGCTCACATCTACCCGAGTCACTGGCTCCAACTGCTCATATAGCGGCTGACGAATGACCAATGCCAGCTGCAAATCTTCAGGAATTTGTGGATTTTGACTGAAATAGCCTAACTGAGCCACCCGATTATAGAGCATTTCGCTGCGAAACACTTCGTCAGCTAAGAGCTGCTCAATGAAAGCAATAGTCTGTGCGCAGCGCTGACGCACCTCGTCATCGGTTTTCCACCACGCATCGATCAACTGATCCACATGGTCGGTCTCAATGCCATCACCAAAGCGCTGAATGCCATCGCTATAATAGTCGAAAGCAGCTCGAATGCGGCCCCGCGCAAAATTGGCTTCGGCAAGTCGCAAGACCGCCTCAGCTGCTGCTGGTGAGGCTGGGAAGCGGTCTAGATAACGCTCTAAAAGTGCATCATGCTCGGCGTCGCGTTGATTCGCGAGCAAGAGCGAGGCCGACTCAAAGTAAGCGTGATCGATCAACGCCTGAGTGCCCCCGAGAGTTTCGACCAGTTCGTAATGCTGCAGAGCTGTTTCAACCAGCGCATCCATGGCATCCAAGTCACCGAGAAACATATGTGCTTCGGGCTGCAAAGCATGTCCCGGTGCGCTAGCCAGCCATGCCGTAATGATCTCGCGCGCAGTGGCATACTCCGCCATTCCAAAGTAAGCAACCCCGCGGCGAAAGCGTGCCTCGAGGTAATAAATACTACCAGGATTAGACTCAATCAATCGATCAAATGCAGTGAGCGCAGAAGAAAAGGCGCCAGTAAATAAAAAAGCCATACCTGACCAATAATCGACACTTTCAACAAATGCCCCCTCGGGAAACTCTTCTACCCAAAAAGGAAATGTATCCAAAATCCGCTCGGTATCTCCCTGCTGAAAAAGCGTCTGCCCCAATGAATGTGCCATCTGAGTCGCCACTGGATCATAAGGGAAGCGATGTAAAAACTCGTCCGCCAAATCCGCGACTTTCTCGACGTCCTGCTTCTGCTGATACAGAATCGAAAGCTGCGTCGCAATGGGTTTTTCAAATTCAAAAAATGCAGACTCATTCAAATAACTTTCCGCCAGCACGATGGCCTCTGCGGTATAACCACACTCGATCGCCTGAAGAAAAGCAGCGTAACGAAACTGCTCGATATGCTTGTGCTGTGGAAATTCCTGAATGAGCCTTACGAATGCAAAATAAGCCTCGTAGGTACGCCCCATTAAACGCAATACGCGTGCCTGACGCCAACGTAAGTTAGCGGTATACCGGGGCGCCACCACAAGTTCGAGACGCTGCGCACGCAGAGCATTCAACTGCTGCACTAAGCGGTCGGCTTGAGACACAATAAACTGTCGCCGAAAGAGTTGCTCCTCAATCGCAATCAAGTGATCTTCTACCGCAAATAATAATTGCTCGACTGGCAAAACCATCGCGAAGAGCAGGCTCGCTTCCAAATATTTTTCGTCCTCTTCAAAGCGATCGCCAGTATTCAAGAGTCTTAGATTAAGTCCCAGATCATAACGAAACTTACGATCTCGATTAATTTCGACGACCAATTGCATGAGGGCCCCCAGCCCCTCAATTTCCAAGGCACGATCGAAGAGAGTATTGAGCGCGAAGAGTCGTAGCTGATCCGAATAGCGCGGATCTAAAAATTCTTTGAACACACCCACTATATCCTGTTGGCGTGATGCTTCGTTCGCCGACAACACCAGTCTTTGTAAAATCTCATAGAGTTCCTGCGGCTCGACTTGAACACGATACAACTGAAGGATGTGTAGATAAGCATCCACAGCCGCGCTCCAGTTTTCAGCCCCAAAGTAACAATCGGCACGATTCATCATTGCAAGCGGATGCCGCGAGTCCGCCACAAAAGCCTGAATAAACTCATCCCAAAAGACGATTCCATCGCGGAGCTGTTGGGCATCTTTTGTCAGCTCATACCAACGCATATGTGCCAGACCAAGCAGATAAAGATTCTCGCGATAGATGGTACGATATTCCTCGCTCATGGCACCTTTCAAGCGTCCCTTAATCTCAAGCATATAAGGAATCGCTTCGCTAGGATCACTTGTAAAAACAGCCTCCGCCCGAGTGCCCAGCGTCGGCAAGTCCAGCTCAGGAAAATCCTTGACCTGCTGTGCAGTCAGCAGGCAAGACAGCGTCAACAAGCACAGCAGACAATACACTCTGTGCCTAATCGACATCCATGCCTTTCTCAATCGTAAAGACGGCCGACTGCATCGGCTCCAACTCAAACACCACACGTCCGTTGCGCACAGAAAGCAAGCTGCCGCTCAAGACGTCGCGCAGGCTCGTGTCCATCAACTCAGGGGCAAGATCCAATACATAGCGTTGCGATTCCTGCGCTCGGTTAAAAGCAACCAAGGCCGCATCCGCACCGTGCTTACGTAGGTAGGCGTAATGATCCGCACTAGCCGCCAACACACGGCGACTGCCTAAATAAAGCGCGGGGTGCGCCCGCCGTGCCTTGGCCAGCTTAGAAAAGTGCGCTTTCACGTCGGACTCTTGGCCACTCACATCCTGACCGAAACGCATCATACGGCGATTGTCTGGATCACCCGCCCCCGTCATACCAATCTCGTCGCCATAATAAATCATGGGCACCCCATCGATAGTCAGAAGAAATGTCATAGCTAGCTTGAGCTTATCGTAACTCGCAGCATGATTGACCACGATCCGCTGCGCCCAGCCTGCTTCCTCGTCGTCCACATATTGCTGGTTCGGCAAATCGCCATCCGCATAGGCCATAAAGCGTGACTTATCATGATTCCCGAGCAGTGCCGACATGCGAACGGTGCGCCCATAAATCTCCTCCGAGTCGCGCAAAGCAGCCTCCAACTGATCAAAACCGAGCTGGGCCTGCGCAAAACAAGGCAGCAACACATCGTAAAGCGGGAAATCAAATTGCCCGTCGAGCATGTTAGGTCCGACAAAATCGGAGATGCCTTGACGATCCTGAAAAGTCTCCCCAACAAAGTAAAAATTCTCATTTGGAAATGTATCACGCATGCGGGTACGGAATCGCCACCAAAAGTCGGGTCGAATATGTTTAACCGCATCCAATCGATAGCCATCCAGATTAAACGCTTCGATCCAGTGGGTCGCATCTTCAAGCAGAAACTCGACTGTCTCGGGGTTACGAAAGTCAAAAGCCGGCAAAAATGGCTCAAACCAGGTAGTGTATGGCTTATCATCCCAGCGGCGCAGATTACGGGAACCATCGCTCAGCTCTAATTGCCCAAAGAGTTCGGGACGTTCTTTGCGGATCGGGTTCTCCACATGCACGTGCTTGAGCACTAGGTCTGCAAGCACTTTCATACCATCCCCATGGGCGGCCTCGATCAGTTCTTCCAGCGCAGATTCGCCGCCAAAACGCTTCTCCACAGCGAACCGATCCACTGGCCAATAGCCGTGATAGCCAGTGTAATGACGGAAGGGGGCGAGGTATTCTTGCCAAGCACCCGCAGGGTTTTGATTCAAAGGCGCGAGCCAAAGCACATTCACGCCAAGCTCCTCGAAATAGCCCTCTTTGAGCTTCTGCTCAATCCCTTGGAAATCACCGCCTTGATAATTGGCCGGGGGTAATACCGCGGCATTCTCGACCTGCTGTGTATTATTTCGATCCCCATCATAAAAACGATCGGTGAACGCGTAATAAATAATGTCGTCGCGCCACACATCCTCACTTGGCTCGCCCGCGTATGCAATCACAGGCAGCCCCACCTTGCCCTCGACATCTTCGGCCAAAACGCGGATCAAGCTGCCTGGCTCCACTCCACGTAAGGACAGTCGAATCCGCGAGTCTGCGAGCTCAGCATCCAGCGCAATCACGCCACCGCTGGCGGGCAAGGCTTCCGCATGCACTGTCAGCAATTTCTTGTTCGCACGCAGTTGCAAGCTGTGCGGGTCGATCGACTCCACAAACAATGTGGCGGGGGGATGATCCGCCCCGCGCTCCCCCTCGATTTGGATAAATGAATTCCAGCCGCCATATCCATCAGCAAAGCGATCTCCGGGACGTGGATCTGGTTGCCACTGCCCATCGATCACATATTTATAGAGGTAGCGCCCAGGCTTAAACGCGGTGTTGACGGCCCAACCGCCATCCACGCGCTGCAGCCGATGCGTCGAATCATTCCAATCATTAAACTCCCCCACCAAGGCAACCGACTGCGCCTGTTCCAAACCATCGATACGAAATGTTTGAGTCGTGAGCGCAGCGATAGCAATCGGCAGTGAACTGATAATGCGCGGCCCGTCGGTGACACGGGGCTCCAGGAATAAGGGCAGCAAGTGCAGACCACTAGCATGCTCAGAAAGCTTCAAATGGAGCACATGATTCACCGCATCAATTCTCGCTTCCACCGCAGCGTTCGAGCCTACGCGAAAGACATGCGAAGCACCGGGGTTACCAAATCGGCGCAGGTCGATTCGTAACTCGGCACCTGCCTGCGCTCGCAGGAGAGGGGGCGCCCCCAGATACGGTTTGCCCACAGCAACACTTGGGCTCGAAATTGCATAGGAAGGAGGCGTATCCGTTATTTCGATACTCCAGTAATTTGTAGACTGCGGCGCAAGACTATCGAGATAAATACCTTCTCGCAAGGCATCTGCCACTCGAATCGCCCGCGGCGGCATCCCCTCGTCCGCAAGGCGATCGCGCAGCAGCAACCAGTCGCGATTTTGCGGCGAAAGCCCCAATGCCGCTACGGCAGCCTGCGACAAGCGCACCCGCAGGTGACGCAATGTTGCATTTGCATGAAAATTTGAAGTAATTAAGAAGTTCGACTGCGTTTCTGGATCGCTGCGCAGATAGGCGAAGAACCAATGCCCAGAAGCCCCAACATCGGCCACCTTTCCGTAGAAGGGGTTATCCCGATTCACTTCATTCAGCAGAAAGGTATTGCCACGACTCAAAGCTGGCTCCGACTGCAAGCGTAGTAAGCGCACGTACCACGCTCGTAGTGCAGCCTGCTCAGCTGAAAGTAACCCGCCATCGGCGGCGCCCGCGTTCCACCATTTATTGAGCTCGGGCAGCGACCAATAATCAAAAATAGTGGAGCGTTGATCATCGCCTCCAAAGCCCTCTCGCCCAAGCCCGGGCTCACCGACTTCCTGCCCATGGTAGAGCATGACCGCTCCCCGCGAGAGACCAAACAAGGTCGCTGTAACTGGACGGCCGGCCTCCATCCCCAGCCCTCCCCAAGTCGCGGGATGAGCGAGTCGGATCTCGTCGTGATTTTCCGCATAGCGAAGGGCACAATCAAAGAAAAAGGCGCCTAAATCGCGTTCGACGGATTGTAAATCGTTCGCCCACGCCTTGCCGGCATAAAGGTGCTCCAAGGTATCGTAGCCAGGATCATCATACACAGCATGAAAGCCTGCATCCAAGAGAGCCAACATCACGCTATCCTCTTGCGAGATGGCAGGATCGTGCCCGGGAACTTTAGCCGGATCATCATTATACGCCTCGGCAAAGAACAATACCGCGGGGTCACGCTCACGCGCACGATGTATCATCCACTTCCAAAACTCAGGTGGCACCATGTGCGCCATGTCCGCGCGAAAACCATCAACACCGAGCTGCTGCCAATAGGCGATGATGGCATCCATCTTTTGCCAAGTATCCGGTATACGCGCGCGTGGACTAACGGCAGTGGGATACTGCGGGGTAGCATCGTGATTTAAAAAATCAAATCCATAGTTGAGTTTGATCGTTTCGTACCAATCACCACTAGTAGGCCGCCAGGAAACGACGTTGTTCCCCGTAACACGCCCATGTATTTTTTCCGGCGTAAAATAGCCATCTGCATGGCCCACTATACGAGCGGTTTCATTCACAAGCTGCCCCGTCTTGGGATCTACTGTCGGCAAGCGCAACGGGGCCTCCCCAGCTGCGACTTCAGCTGTCAGGTAATAAAAATTATTATCCGGATCGAAATAGACGCCTTTGCGATCATTGACACCAAAGGCAAGTTCCGGGCGAATGTCGGAGGCATAACTGCGTGCGACATGGTTGGGCACAAAATCGATAACCACCTTCATCCCCGCAGCATGCATGCGAGCGGTCAGAGCTTGAAACTCCTGTAGTCGCTGCTCAGGTCGATCGGCATAGTCGGGCGAAACGTCGAAGTAATCACGAATCGCGTAAGGGCTCCCTGCGATGCCTTTCAATAGATCGGGATCATCGGCATGCTGTCCAATCTCGGAGTAGTCGCTCGAAGTGGCTTGCTGAAGCAGACCAGTCAGCCAGATATGACTGAAGCCATCGCGGCGCAAAGTGGCTAAGACCGGCTCACTCAAATCGCTAAACTTACCACTACCGTTTTCCGCCAGCGTTCCGTTAACCTTGCGTGTTTCGTTCTCATTACCAAATAGTCGCGGTAGCATCTGATAAATAACAGGGCGCGCATCGACTGCACCAAAGCGTCCGCGTCGTACCCAATCTCCCGCAGCATTCAGTTCGTAGTAAAATGGCAAATACACTTCGTCCGTTCGACGTGTCGCGTATTTCTTCAGGGGTGCGATACCACCAGTCGGCTCCAGAGTAAACCATTGTAGGGCACGCACGCGATCAATCTCGCGGCTAACAGGTAATGCCAACTGGACGGCAGCGTCGCCCCAATGAAGTTGCAGCCCATCAAAGGCCGTCGCCTGCCAACGGTAGTCTCGGTATTGGCGCGCTTCAATCAACTCACCATCCCGACTGAAGCGCAGTAACAGGTCTGCTTGAAAAGCGAGAAAGACGCGACGCTGCTCATCGACTTGAATCGCCGTAGAGCCAAAGCCAGGCCCAGCATCCATAGCTAGCCAGAACGACTCCAGCGGTAAAGACGAGTGAATGGATGGAATCGTTAGCTCAAGCGAACGAGCCGGTAGCGCGAGCGCCGACAGCAGCAAGAAAATAAAAATGCGGAAGTGAGACATGGGGGGATCGTAGGGCAAAAGTGACAAAAGTATCTGCTTCCAGCATGACAGCCAAAGCGGGCAAATATCTAAACATGGCCAATTTGACAGTTGAACAAATCGGTTATTTGCCGCGCATGAAAGCTGTCTTAGCTTGGCAGCACTCAATGAGCGCCCCAGTCCCACAGCCCCCCACTCGCATGCAGCGACTCGTCCGCCGGCCCTTGCTTTTAATTTTAATAGCGAGCCTGGTGCTTCACCTACTGTTTGGCCTAGTGCTCGGCAGTTGGAAAATTTTCAGTATTCTAACAGAAGATACTGTAGAGATCGAAGTCGTGCCTCCACCTGCAGCAATCCAACCACAGCAGCGCGCGTATACGATGAAGACCATGCGCACCCAACGCTCGACCGCGCTCTCCACCCAGATCCCAATCTCGGTGGACCAGGCTTCGGACCTAAATTTGCCAAAGATCGATGTGCCGAAGCCCAGCTCAAATCCGACAGCAATCAAAGCCCGCGGGAGTGCTAGCGGGATCGGAGGCATCGGCGGCGGCACGGGCGCCAGCGGTGGATTTGCAACACTCTTTGGCAACACCTCGCCACTGGCTGGAGCTTTGGAGGGCCACTTTATTGACTTTAAACAAGACCGCTATCGCGAGAAAGCCCCCCAACAAGGCTGGATGGATGCGGGCAAGGACTTCCTACGTAGTTACAAGCTACGCGAATTTCGCAAATTCTTCAACGCGCCCCAAAAGCTCTATGCCACCCACTTCTACATCCCGCTCATCAACGCCGACGAAGCACCGCGCGCGTTTGGAGTCGAGACATTGGTGGAACCCAGCCAATGGGTGGCCGTCTACCAAGGGCAATTTCGCTCTACACAAGGTGGCAGCTTTCGCTTTGTCGGCACTGCCGACGACATTCTAATCGTCGGCGTCAAGGGACGGACCGTGCTATCTGCAGGCTTCACCGAATCCAACCCCGGCAAATGGAAAGCCGACACAGAGCCCAGCTTCTTGGGTCCCAGCGTATCTCAATATTTACCGAAACTGACTGTGGGTGATTGGTTCAAGCTCGCCCCCAACGAACCGACCGAGCTAAGCGTGTTGATTGGTGAAATCCCTGGCGGCGAATTTGGCTGCTATTTGTTTATCGAAGAAAAAGGAGTCGATTACGAAACGACTCAAGAAGGCCGCCCGATCTTGCCCGTCTTTAAACTAAAAGACTTCTCACGCAGCGATATCGAACAAATCAATCGCGACGGCTATCCAAAACGACTGGATGGGCAGAGTTTTGGATTTTTCTAGACGGCTTTCTTGACTTCCTGACTCAAAAACTAAAGATAAGCACATGAGTCACACAAAAATCGCAGCCAAAACCAACCTCGAAGCCCTGGATCTGGAGATCGCCTCCGCGACCGAGCGCGTGCGTTGGGCGCACGAAACCTACGGAGAGCAGCTGGTGCTCACCACTAGTTTTGGAGTGCAAAGTGCCGTGATGCTGCACTTGGTCACTACACTCATCCCCAATATCCCTGTGATATTTGTGGATACAGGCTACTTATTTCCGGCCACTTACACCTTTGCAGCGGAATTGACTGAACGCTTAAAGCTCAATCTCAAGACTTACATTCCTCGCCAGACTGCGGCGCAGCAAGAAGCGCTCTACGGTAAGCAATGGGAAAAAGGCCTTGAAGGGCTGGAGCGCTATAATTTGATTAATAAGGTCGAACCGATGAATCGAGCAGTTAAGGAGCTCGGCGCGACTGCTTGGCTCTCTGGCCTGCGTCGCACCCAGTCTAGCTCACGCAGCGAGCGAAAAGTCGTCGAAAGCCAGAACAAGACAACTAAGATCTACCCAATCATCGACTGGAACGACCGCGATGTGTATGAGTATTTGACCGAAAATGGCCTGCCCTATCACCCGCTCTGGGACCAAGGCTATGTTTCGGTTGGCGACTGGCACAGCACCAAGAAACTGGGCGCGGGCATGACCGAAGAGGAGACACGCTTCGGAGGGCTCAAGCGTGAGTGCGGCCTGCACGAAGTAACTGGCGGCAGCGACTTCCAAATCTAGTAGACGCTGCGTCGACACAGGCACTGAATCGCCAGCGCCCCCTGCTGGTGCGCGCTGGCCGACTAGTGACTAATGACAGGCGCAGCTACCGCTACAACATTGTCCACCGCCGGACTCCGGCTTTGCAGTACCAGTAAAGCCTAGGCCACCGGTAATCAGACGGCGTACCGGCACTCCAGTCTCTGGATGCTTTGTGAGCGGTGCATCTTTCATCGACTGCTGCAGCTCAAATTGAACGGGCTCCTCACCCTCTTTTTCGGGAATCGTTTCGTAGATATAGGTCGCCATAAGCTGACAAACAATAGATAGCTGAAGCCGATTGGCAAGAATTGAGAGCGCAGCATTTGGATTCAAAATGCTCACAACGCGATCGCTTTGGAAAGAAATCTCGCCCCAAGGCAGATCAAAAAGTCCCGAAATACACCGCGCTCTACCCTTGCGCCGCTTCACTCAATTGCTTTTATCGGGGAGAATTGCCACGATTCGCGCCCCACGCCCCGTGATCATGGCACTCACTCTCGTATATAAGACTGACCAAGACGCATGACCGCATCGAAAATTCCTCAACACGTCGCCATCATCATGGACGGCAACGGCCGCTGGGCAAAGCAGCGCAAACTCCCTCGTATCGAAGGCCACCGACGTGGGGCAGAAGCGGTCAAGCGTGTGCTCAAAGCAGCGCAAGAGAACAAAGTCAAAAACATCACATTATACGCTTTCAGCGTCGAAAACTGGAATCGCCCGCAAGACGAAATCGACGCATTGATGAATTTACTGGAGCGCTTCCTCAGCGACCAGCTGCCTCAGCTCATCAAGCGCAAGATCCGCTTACAAGTAATCGGCCGCTACCAAGAGCTTCCCGAGCGTATTCAAACACTGCTACGTAAATCAGAAGCCGCCACCCAAGAGTTTGACGAGTATACACTCGGCCTAGCGCTCAATTACGGCTCTCGCACGGAGGTCATCGACGCCGTCAAAGCCATCTCCAAAGCCGCACAAGCCGGCGAAGTCGACATCGACCACTTAGACTACGAGGGCTTTCGCTCGTATCTGTATACGCGCGACATGCCCGATCCGGACTTAGTGATTCGCACGTCAGGCGAGTCTCGCCTCAGTAATTTTCTAATGCTCCAATCTGCATACGCAGAAATTTACTTCAGCCAAGTATTCTGGCCCGAGTTCGACGAAGCCGAGTTTAAGACCGCCCTAGCTGCCTACGCCTCCCGCGAACGTCGCTATGGCAAAACCACCGAACAGCTCAAAGCTTAACTAGCCCCCAACCCACCCTCTATGCAGCAACGAATCTTTAGCTTCGCCGCACTCTGGTCCATTCTCGCCATCTCGCTTTGGCTATTTGGAGTACATGCAGGTGTCTTCCTAGTCGCCATCTTGGCCGCCCTCACACAGTTAGAGCTCTACCAGCTATTCGAAAAAATGGGTCTCAAGCCGATGATCAAAGTCGGCATCGCGGCGGGCGCTGTCATTACCGTCGGTTCCTATTACATCGGCGGGATCGATTCGGGCAACGACCTCTTTGTGCTCAGCTTCGTCGTGCTCACGCTGGCGATCATTCGCCTCGACCTACAAGCTGGCCGCCTGCGCAGCTTTATGCCGACACTTTTCGGACTGCTCTACGTGCCCTACTTGCTCCACTTCTTGATTAAAATCGTCAAGCTGGCCGAAATCAACGGCGAGAGCGCAGCGACAGGAATGTTTCTCGCAGTATGGACCGTGGCTGTAGCCAAATGCTCCGATGTGGGCGGCCTACTCGTCGGCATGAAACTCGGAAAAACTCCACTCTCCGTCATCAGCCCGAAAAAGACCTACGAAGGCGCTGCGGGCGGCATTGCCTTCTCGATGCTGATCGGCATCATCCTGACAGCTGTATTCCACTCACTCGCCCCGGCCGGCTTTACTTGGTGGCTATGTGCATTGATCGCCATCCCTATTGGCATTGCCTCCATCGCATCCGACTTAGTGGAGTCGGCCTTCAAACGCCAGGCCGACGTCAAAGACTCGGGCAAAATCATCCCTGGCATCGGGGGAATCTTCGACTTGACCGACAGTCTCATACTCACCGCACCGCTGAGCTACCTGTTCTTCAAATACACACTTTTTTAGATGCCAGCCGAGAGTCACATGCGCCCACGCAAAAGAATCATTCTGCTCGGAGCCACCGGTTCGATCGGAAGCAGTACCCTGCGCGTACTGCGCGAGCATAAAGATCGACTCGAACTAGTGGGTGTGGCGGCGCACAGTCGGCATGCCGAACTCGCCCAGATCTGCCACGAATTTGCGGTGCCACAGGCGGTGTTGCAGGATGAAAAGGCCTACCACCTGGCCCAGCAAAGTGGCGACTTTCCCAGCAGCACCACAGTCAACTGCGGCAGCGAGGCACTCGCGGAACTCGCCACCCTACCTGAAGCCGACATTGTACTGGTCGCGGTGGTCGGCGCCGCGGGCCTGCGCCCAGCGCTCGCCGCAATTGAAGCCGGCAAAGACATTGCCCTGGCCAATAAAGAACTATTGGTGCTCGGTGGCGCGCATGTAATCGAAGCGGCCAAGCGCAAGGGCGTACGACTACTCCCCACCGACAGCGAGCACAACGCCATCTTTCAATGCCTGCAAGGGCACCCGGCCAATCAACTCGACAAGCTGATTCTGACTGCCTCAGGTGGACAATTCCGCGACACCCCCAGCAGCGAATTGCAGCAAGTCACTCCTGAGATGGCGACCCAGCACCCCAACTGGTCGATGGGCCCCAAGATCACAGTCGACTCCGCCACCATGGCCAACAAAGGCCTGGAACTGATCGAAGCACACTGGCTATTTGGCTTGGAACCCGAGCGACTCGAAGTGGTCATTCACCCACAGAGCGTGGTGCACTCCTTTGTTCAGTTTATCGACGGCTCCATTCTCGCGCAACTCAGCCCCCCCTCGATGACCTTCGCCATCCAACACTGTCTCCTCTACCCCGACCGCGCGCCGGGCGTGGAGCCCACGACGGATTTCCGCACAGCCTTCTCACTCGATTTTAAAGCGCCCGACTTCAGCAAATACCCCTGCCTGCAACTCGCCTACGATGCGCTCCGCAGCGGCGGCGCGGCACCCGCGATTTTCAATGCCGCCAATGAAGTCGCGGTCGAACGCTTTCTGGCCAAAGAGATCGCCTACCTTGAAATTCCTAAGCTGATCGAACATAGTCTCAGCCGGATGCAAGCTCCGCAGCAGCCCAGCCTCGAGCAACTCTTTCAAACCGACACCGAAACCCGGGCCCTCGCCCAGAGCTTTCGCTTCTAAAATCTATATCACATTGCAAAATAAGGACGGGCGGCTTTAGCTGCTCGCCCCCAATTGAAGCCGTCTGCCATACGTCGCCGGCAGCTAAAGCAGCCGCTCCAGTTCATCACACAACATGTTTTCCACAATCCTCTACATCGCCCTCGCTCTCTTTGCGCTCGGATTTTCCATTTTCATCCATGAACTCGGCCATTTCATCGCAGCCAAAAAGCGCGGCCTGATCGCCGACCGCTTTTCCATCGGCTTCGGCCCACGCCTCTTCGGCTGGCATCGTAACGGCACCGACTTCCGCCTCTCACTACTTCCCCTCGGTGGCTACGTGTCCTTGCCACAACTCGCCGACATGGGACGCATCGAAGGCGGTGAAAAAGAAGACGCCGACCGCCTGCCCCCGATCTCCTATGCCGACAAGATGATCGTCGCCGTAATGGGTGCGGTCTTTAATCTCATTTTCGCACTCGTGCTCTCGCTGGTGCTATGGGGCGTCGGCCGTGAGATCGTAAAGTCCACCACCGTGGGCTTCGTCGCCGAAGAGATCCGCAACGCCGACGGCGAGATCGTGCCTGGCCCCGCCTATGCGGCCGGCATACGTGAGGGCGACAGCATTTACAGCATCGACGACAAGCAAGTGCCCGACTGGTGGTATTTCCAAAATGCCATCGCCACCAGCGTCGGCAAAGAAGCGGGCGAAAACGGCCGCCGCCAAGTCGAAGTCGGCATCCTGCGCGATGGCCAAGCCATGGAGTTTACCGTCTACCCCGAACTCGTCTCCAGTGAGCGCATGCGCTACATCGGCATCGAGCCAGAAACTGACGAGACCTCGGCCCCCATCGTGATGCGCCTCGAGCCCGGCATGCCTGCAATGGAAGCCGGCCTACAGCCGATGGACCGTTTAATTAAACTCGACGGCGAAGAGATCATCTCTGGCGCCTTCCTCAGCACCTACCTAGCCAATCACGGCGACCGCAGCATCAACGTCACCGTCGAACGCGACGGTAAAGAGATCACACTACCGATTCAGCCACGTATCAAAGAGGGCGAAAACAGCCCACGTTTCGGCTTCGCCTACGACTTCCAGTACAAGACTGAGGTCGTGCACTACAATCCCATCGACCAGCTCTATCGCTTCGCCGAAACGATGAAGATGACCCTCTTCGCGCTGCTGCACAAGAACTCCGACGTGCACGTGAAAAACATGAGCGGTCCCGTCGGCATCGTGCATGGGCTCACCCGCATGGCGCAGATCGGCTTCATCGACCTGCTATGGATGCTAGCGCTGATCAACGTCAACCTCGCGATCTTCAACCTACTACCGATCCCCGTATTGGATGGTGGGCACATGCTATTCGCCACCATTTCCAAAATCATCGGGCGCCCATTGCCGCAAAAGGTGATGGAAAACGTGCAAGGCGCCTTCATGATTCTACTCTTAGGCTTTGTGGTCTACGTCAGCTTCTTCGACGTCGGCCGCGTCGGCCGCGATATCGGGCTCATCAACGACGAGCCTCCTGCGGAAGCAGCTCCCACAACGCCAACAGACGAAGCCGCCCCAGAAGTCGCGCCTTAAACAATTAGCGCACCGAGCCCTCCAATCGCCAAGCAGGGCTGGAGTCCCGCCTTTAGGCGGTTACAGTGTGCTGGGCCGAAGAGATGCGGCCGCCTAAAGGCGGAACTCCAACTCTCAGACGACTCTGAGTGACTATCGATCTAGCCGGACAGACTCGCGGCTAGAACATCTTATCTTGCTCATCCATGTGGCGGACCTGGGTGAGACTGCCTTTAAACTTTTCTGCAAGGGCTTTTATAATTTCGGGACTGAGCTTAGAGCCGGCTTCTTCCACGCTTAAGAGCGGCTTTCCTTTTACGAGTTTGGACACGGCGGCCGCCTCCCCCAGCATCATCGAATCGAGCGCCTGGTCCACAGCTTCTAACTCCTCGGCAGTCACCTCGCCATTGAGCGCAGCCGTCAATAAATCGGCAGGATTCCCTTCAGCATCTGTCGCCCCGGAGCCGCCTGCCGCATGCAGCGCCCCGCCAGCAGAGGTGGGCGCAGTCACATCAGCTGCGGGAATCACTAGGGCTTTTTTTTTTCGCCGGCATCGCCGGTCCCGCCCCCAGCGGCGGCGACTTGCTTGATCAAGCTGTCAATCGCGCGCGAGCGAGACTCTTCAGCTGCTTTCAAGAGCACGACTTCGAAATTCACTTTCTCGGAAAGGCCCTTCTGCACAGACGCTTCACCTCGGTGCAAGGCATCCAACATACGCATGATCGACTCAGTGCTCATTTCGCCACCCAGCTTAGTCGTACTGCCACCATTTTGGATAGCATCCAACAAGGCTTCACGCCCATGTGCTTCGAGGTCGATCAAGATACGGAAAAGATCGCGCCCTTCGACGGCAAATTCATCCACCGCGGCAATAATCGCCGCGTAATCGAGCGCAGCCAGCGCTTGCGCAAGCTTGGCGATCCGCTCATCCGAAACAAGGCCATAGACGTCGAGCACATCGCCCTCTTTGATGTCGCTGCCACAAAAAGAAATCATTTGATCGAGAATCGATTGCGCATCACGCATCCCACCATTGGCGAGGCGAGCAATGGATGCCAAGGCGGCCGCCTCGACCTGAATCTCCTCGGACTTACAGATTTCGGTCAGTTTGCCGACGATCACATCGTCCGAAATCGGGCGAAACTCAAAGCGTTGACAGCGCGAGACGATGGTAGGCAGCACCTTGTGCGCCTCGGTAGTGGCAAAGAAGAACTTCACATGCTCGGGCGGCTCTTCCAGAGTTTTCAACAAAGCATTGAACGCAGCCGTCGAGAGCATGTGCACCTCGTCGATGATGTAGATCTTATAGGTGCACTGGGCCGGTGCGAATTGGCACTCTTCACGCAGGCTGCGCACTTGCTCGACACTATTATTAGACGCACCATCGATCTCGATCACATCCATGCAGGAACCATTCATAATGGCCTGGCTGGTCTCGGACTCATTGTCCGGAGTGGCGCTCGGCCCTCCCTCGGCATTGAGCGCTTTGGCAAACAAACGAGCAGTACTGGTCTTACCCGTGCCACGCGGCCCCACAAAGAGGTAGGCGTGCGCAATACGTTTGCTCTCGATGGCATTACTCAAGGTGCGCACGATGTGATCCTGCCCCACCAATTCACTGAATTGCTTAGGACGCCAGCGGCGCGCGATAACTTGATAACCTTTTTCCATCTTAATGTCTCCAAGAAGCTCTGAACCGAGGCATCTTGCAAGTGACTTTTTTAGGAACCGAGCAAATACTCAGGGTTCAACTTCTTAAGCTCCTCTTTCACGAAGAGACCATCCTTACGGATCAGCTCGCCATCGAACCAAATCTCGCCGCCGCCGTATTCGGGACGCTGGATCTGCACCATATCCCAGTGCACTTGCGAGCGATTGCCATTGTCGGCTTCCTCGTAAGCTTGCCCTGGGGTAAAGTGGAAAGAGCCGGCAATCTTCTCATCAAAGAGGATGTCGCGCATGGGCTCCAGAATGTGTGGATTGAACCCGATCGCGAACTCTCCAATGTAACGTGCCCCCGCATCAGAATCCAAAATTTCATTCAGTCGCGTAGGGTTGGTGCCGTCGGCATGCACGATTTTGCCCTTTTCAAACTTGAGATGAATGCGGTCGAAAGAGGTGCCTTGATAGACGGTGGGCGCATTATAAGTGATCTCACCCTCCACAGAATCTTTTACTGGGCAGGAGAACACTTCGCCATCGGGAATATTGTGCGTGCCACCACAGGCCACTGCGTTGATGCCCTTGATCGAAAAGCGCAAATCGGTATTCGGGCCCTTCAGCTCGACACGATCGGTCGCAGCCATGAGTGCCTCAAGGGCAGCCATGCCCTCAGTCATGCGGCTGTAATCCTGGGTGCAGACGCGGAAAAAGAAGTCTTCGAAACTCTCGGTGCTCATCATGGCTTGCTGCGCCATCGCTGGCGTAGGCCAGCGAAGAATCACCCATTTAGTCTTGTTCACACGGTAATCGAGCACGGCCTTCATTGCCTTCATCACGCGCCCCACCTTGGCAGGGTCCACATCCGACATTTCAAAAATATTGTCGGACCCACGTACCGCGATGTAGGCATCCATTTTTTGCATACGGTCAAGCTCCCAAGTTGCCTGTGTCTCGAATTGTTCGACATCGAGGCCATTGATCAACTCTCGATTAATACGTGCGTTCTGCACATTGACAAAAGGCACCGCCCCGCGCTCACGCGCCGCGCGCACCAGCGCCACCACCATGGCTTCTGGAATGTCGAAGGCGTCGATCAAAACTCGCTCCCCCTTTTGCAAATTCGTAGAGAAGCCAGTCAATACGCCGGCCAGTTTAGAAAAGTTTGGTTCCATGCAACAATGCGAACCATTTACACGCCAAGGTCAAAGCCACAAAAAGGAAATTTCGCAACTCAGTCCGACAGCACCCCACCAGCACTCGCAAGGGCAGAAAAAGTTATTCACAATTAGGCGCGCAAAACATGATCCATAAGCCACTATCAGGGAGCAATTAACGAAGTTATTGCAACACTTACTCACAATTCAGCGCGCCCAGTGCAAACAAGTGCTGCGCCGTCATGACACCGAAGCACAGGTCTAACTCACGGCGACTCCGTCGCTACCTAAGCCACGGGCCCCACTAGACGCATGCCTCGACTTCGGCAATCCATCTAGCCCGGGTGGCATCATCCACCAGGGCGACTTCAAAGCCATTCGTCGCCAACTGCTTTAATTCGGCATGAGTAAAATTGAGTCCCGCACTGAGTGCCGTATATTCGTCTTCGACAGTATTACCGAAGGAAAAAGGATCATCGGTGCTGATGGTGCAGCGCAAGCCGCGATCGAAGAACTGACGGATGGGGTGTTGTTCCAATGTGTCCACCACATCGAGTTTGACATTACTGATCGGGCACACGTCAAAAGTCGCCCCACTCTCAATCGCGAGTTCAAGCACAGCCTCGTCTTCGATGGCGCGAATACCATGCTGAATCCGCTTGGAGCCGAGCACTTCGATCGCTTCGCGCACATGCGCGGCTGGCCCAAACTCACCCGCATGCGCCTTGGTCTCAAGCCCATGCGCACGCGCCCTTTCCCATAGCTTAGGCGTCCAGGCCTCCAGAGGCAAATACTCAACACCATGCAGGTCGATCCCCGAGAGCCCCTCCCAAGTGACACAGTCCTCTAGCACGGGGGCAAGAATCTCGCTATAGCTGTTACGGGCCATGCCCATAAAGACACGTACCTCTAGGCCCGCAGGTGCGGCCGAGCGAATCGCATTGACAATTTCCGGTCCAGGCAAACCAAGGAATTCGATCATGCCCGCGTGAAAGGAAGTCTCTACATAGCGCACGTTCTGTGCGAGATGGCCCGCAAAAATTACCTTCGCCGCCTCATGGTAGCGCTCTGGTGAAGTAAACCAGTGCATGGCATGCTCGATTAAGTGCGCTTCGAAATCTTCAAAGCACTTCCATTTAAAATCAGAGGCCCAACACGCTTGAGCTTGATTGAAGCGCTCTGGATCCAATTGCTGGAGTAATTGATACGGCAACGCGCCCTCGATATGCAGGTGGGTTTCAGTCTTAGGAAGACGATGAATGAAATCGGCGGTGTTACTAGAGATAGGTGCGTGCATGGCTGGATTAAAAATTTTTGATACGGTTTCGGCGAGGAAGAAAACTATTGGAGTCCCGCCTAAAGGCGGCCTGAGTCACTAAACGAAAACCGCCTAAAGGCGGGACTCCAACAATTTCACACAAAAAAGCCCGTTCTCGAAGAGAACGGGCTTTGATTAAAAGAGTATTGAGAGCCGCTTACGCGTCTTTCTTTTCTTCAGCAGGCGCTTCTTCAGCAGGTGCTTCTTCGGCAGGTGCTTCTTCGGCTACCTTCTTAGTCGCCTTTTTAGCAGCCTTTTTGGCGGCTTTCTTAGTCGCTTTTTTAGCAGCCTTCTTCTTTGGCTTAGGGTTGTAGCCTTCGTCGTTGCCGTCTACGAACTCGATCAGAGCCATTTCAGCCGCATCACCGATACGTTGACCTAGCTTGTAGATACGAGTGTAACCGCCATTGCGCTCTGTGAACTCAGTAACAAGTTCGTCGAAAAGCTTAGCAACAGCCTTTTTATCGCGAACGCGAGAGATCGCGAGGCGACGGTAATGAAGCTTACGAGCAGCGTCGTTGGCCTTTTCAGCTTTCTTAGCGAGCGTAATGATCTTCTCGATAAAGGGGCGAAGGGCACGTGCCTTGGATAATGTCGTTTCGATGCGGCCGTGTGTAATGAGAGCAGTCGCGAGATTGCCCATCATTGCAGAACGGTGTGGCCCGGAAACGCCGAGTTTATGTTTTCTCTTATTGTGACGCATTGTCTAAATTTCTTTCTACTAAAGGGGATGGAAAAGTGAGCGATTAAAGTTCGCTGCCCTTTTCAAGGAGGCGTTCGTCGATCTTCATACCAAGGGAAAGTCCAAGTTGCTCGAGCTTATCCTTGATTTCGTTGAGCGATTTTTTACCGAAGTTGCGATACTTAAGCATCTCTTGTTCGGACTTCATAGCGAGCTCACCAACAGTTGTAATGTTAGCATTGTTGAGGCAGTTCGCGGCACGAACAGAAAGTTCGATTTCGTTCACGCTCATGTTGAGAAGCTTGCGCAAGCGGTTTTGCTCTTCGCTGATCTCCTTGCTTTCACTTTCGAACTCAATGTCGTCTTGGGAGACTTCTTCGAATACTTCGAGGTGGTGTTTCAGGATCGCAGCACACTGCTTGAGCGCATCATCTGGGCTCACACGTCCGTCTGTAGTGATTTCAAGGATCAGCTTATCGTAATCCATTGATTGGCCCACACGGGTGTTTTCAACAGAATACTTAACAAGACGCACAGGGCTGAAGAGCGAATCAATGGGGATCACGCCAATAGGTTGATCCTCTTTCTTGTTATCTTCACCTGTGCAATAGCCGCGGCCAACTTTGACTTCGAGCTCCGCAAGGAAACGCTGTGGACGATCAAGTGTGCAGATCAATTGATCAGGGTTGATGACCTTAAAGTTAGCATCTTCTTGAATGTCGCCAGCAGTCACCTTGCCATCACGATTCACATCGATCAGCAATGTAACAGTCTCGCGAGAATCCGAAACAAGAAGAACCTTCTTAAGGTTGAGCACGATGTCGGTGACATCTTCAACAACACCGTCGATGCTCTGGAACTCATGTTGCACACCATCGATCTTGATCGATGTGATCGAAGCACCTTCGATCGAGCTAAGAAGCACACGGCGCAGCGAATTGCCGATAGTATGACCGTAACCGGTCTCAAACGGCTCAGCTGTAAAGGTGGCGAAAGTGTCTGTCGCGGTTTCTTCAACCTTGGACAGACGATTTGGAAGTTCGAATTTTCCTAAGCGCTTTGGCATAATGGACTTTTCTCTAGCTGGTTACAATTATTGCGATAATCGAATGATACGAAGAACAAAGCCGGATTAGCGGCTGTAGAATTCAACGATCAATTGAACGTTAATCGACTCTTCTGTTTCCTCGCTAGAGGGCAGGCGATTAACGGTGGCCTTGAGCGCGTCCGCATTAAGTGTCAACCACTCAGGAACTGTGCGCGCTTGGCTTTCTTCCATGCAACGTGTTGCGAGTTGACGAGATGATGTGCGCTCACGCACTTCAATTTCGTCACCTTCTTTAACCATGAAACTAGCGATGTCCGTTTTGATACCGTTCACTGCGATGTGACCGTGACCAACAAACTGACGTGCAGCGGCACGAGATTTAGCAAAACCCAAACGATAGATGACGCTATCGAGGCGGCACTCTAGCATTTTAAGGAAAATTTCACCTGTTACACCACGAGTTGCCTTTGCTTTTTCGAAAGTAAGGCGGAACTGTTTCTCAGTCATGCCATACATGAAACGAAGCTTTTGCTTCTCATTCAGGCCGACTGCGTAGTCGCTGAATTTACGGCGCAGGCGAGGGCCATGCTGACCGGGAGGGTGTGGCTTACGTTCGAATGCCTTGGTAGGGGCAAAGATAGCCTGACCAAAACGGCGATTGATACGAGTAGTGGGTCCTGTGTAACGGGCCATGTTATATTTTCCTTATTATCTGCTAACTAATTAATATGCGTCTATGTGGCAGAGTCACATTAGACACGACGACGCTTAGGCGCGCGGCAACCGTTGTGGGGGACCGGAGTCACATCCACGATTTCGGTGACGATCATGCCAAGAGATTGGAGTGCGCGGACAGCTGAGTCACGTCCCATACCTGGGCCGTTCAACTTGACAACGACTTCTTTCATGCCGTGAGACATGGCTACGCGGCCTGCGTCTTGTGTGACGACTTGCGCAGCGTAGGCGGTAGATTTGCGAGAGCCACGGAAGTTGCACTTACCGGCACTGGACCAGGAAATGACGTTACCACGCGCATCGCAGAAAGTTACTTTAGTGTTATTGAATGTAGCGAGTACGTTCACGATACCAGTCGTGATATTCTTACTCCCCTTCGCACGGCGAATTTTTACCCCGTCCAAATCACTCTTAAGAAGATCCTCAGCGGTGACTTCCTTTTTCTTTTCAGGCTCGGCAGCTTCATCAGTAGCGGCCGCAGCCACTACTTTTTCTTCTTCGACAGATGTGTTTTCTTCTTCGCTCATAGGAAATTCCTTTTAAAGGTTATTGGCGGTTACTTGCGAACCGGCTTGATCGCACCTTTACGTGTGCGTGCATTAGTTTTTGTGCGTTGACCACGAACAGGCAAGCCACGCATGTGGCGCATACCACGCACGCAGCGGATAGCAGAAAGACGCTTCAAGTTAGCAGTGCGCTCACGGCGAAGGTCACCTTCTACGACGAACTGCTTGTCGGCCACGATCGATGCGAGCTGATTCACCTCTTCTTCGCTCAGGTCACCGGCACGGCGATCTGCATCGAAACCAGATTCGGCAACAATAGCTTCGGCGCGTGTTGGCCCGATGCCATAGATGTAACGAAGCGAGTAGACTAGCTTCTTATTTGCGGGGATATCGACTCCAAGGATACGTGGCATGATATTTAGATGGTTGGTCACCCGCTGGATTGCGGGAAAACGGTGTAAAATAGTGATTTAAGTTAGTTTGAAAAGTTAATTCTGCGGAATTGTTAAAATTTCCGGTTCCCCGTTGGTCACGAGGACTGTATGCTCGAAGTGAGCAGACGGTTTACGATCTTTTGTCACAGCGGTCCAACCATCGTCGAGCATCTCGATTTTTCCTGTGCCCATGTTAATCATAGGCTCGATTGCGAGACACATGCCTGGCTTGAGCAGTGCGCCACTGCCACGCCGTCCATAGTTTGGGATTTGCGGTGCTTCATGCATCGTGGTGCCCACGCCATGGCCGACGAAGTCTCGAACAATGCCATAATTATGGCGCTTGATGAAACGTTCGACAGCATTGGAGATATCGCCGACACGATTGCCTGCTTTTGCAAAACCAATTGCATAATCAAGCGACTCGCGTGTGGCTTCAATCAAAGCTGCATTCGCATCCGCGACTGGCTCAATTAGAACCGTGTTGGCATTGTCACCAATATAACCGCGATAGCGTACCACAACGTCGATCGAAACGACATCTCCAGGCTGAATCGTGCGACGCATAGTACCGATTCCATGAACAATTTCCTCGTTCACAGAGAGACAGGTGTAAGCAGGAAAGACATGATTACCAGCACGGTAACCATAACAGGCACTTTCCGCCCCCAACTCTTCGATAGTTTTGCGACCCAGCTGATCCAGATCGTATGTAGTCATCCCCTCTTCCACCGTATCGACTAGACGCTTTAATACCGTCGCGGCGACCTGGCAGGCTTCGCGGATCGATTGAATTTCTTCGTCTGAACGAATGTATTTCATCGGATTACGTAGTGAGGAGATAAATCAAAGAACAATTATAAACGAAGACAGGCCGCAAGCAGCCGACCTTCGGAGATCAGTGCAGGCTCAGCTCGGATTAAGGAACCAAGAGATGACACCGAGAATGAAGAGCGCGATACCGACAAACAGTAGTGGGCGCCATGCGGTCCAGAAATCCTGGAGTCCCGCAGAATCGACAAGTTGCTTATTACGTTCCGCTGAACGACCGCGAATCTTCCCTTTCTTGAGAAAGCCATCGTAGTGACGCTGCAACAAGTAAGTTTCGATCTGGCGCATAGTGTCCAAGATCACACCTACGGTAATCAACATTCCGGTGCCACCGAAGAAAATCGCGACACTGAAAGGAACGTTGTAAGCAAAGAGCAAAATGTCTGGGAAAACTGCGATCACTGTGAGCGAGAGTGCACCAAACAAGGTGAGACGCGTCATGATGTGATCGAGGAACTTAGCAGTTGGCTCACCTGGACGCACGCCGGGGATATAACCGCCATTTTTCTTCAAATCATCTGCAATTTGAATGGGCTTGAACATCATCGAGACCCAGAAGTAAGAGAATACCAAGATCAGCAAGCCGAAGACTAAGTAGTAAGCGAATTGCCCACGACCGAGCGAATCGGCAAAGTCGTTGAAGAAACGCATGCCTGTTGCACTACCAAGGTAAGACAAGATCTGAGTCGGAAACATCAAGATCGCGCTACCGAAGATCACAGGCATCACACCTGCGTAGTTAACCTTGAGTGGCAAGAAGGAGCTCTGCCCACCGTAGACCTTACGACCTACGACGCGCTTAGCATACTGGACAGGGATCTTACGCTGAGCCTGAGTGATTGCAACCAGTGCCGCTGTCACCGCGAAGAGCAGTGCCAACATCAATACGCCTTCAGGAACTCCCAGAGAAGCCCCTTCAGAACCTACGGGTGCAACAAACATTTGGTAAGCAGAAGCCACCGCTCCGGGCAAGCCAGAGATAATGTTCACTGTGATCAGCAAGGAGATACCATTACCAATACCACGCTGTGTAATCTGCTCACCGAGCCACACCATAATCATGGTGCCCGCAGTTAAGAAGATGGTGCCAGTGATCAAGAAAGGCACCTGCCCTGCAATCACGACTTTGCCGTATTCCGCAGGATTAAAACCTTGCCCGATCAAGCTAGCTGGATTGGTCGAAAGTGCGACCAATAGCAACAAACCTTGCACGACGCAAATGCCGAGCGTCAGGTAACGCGTATATTGGTTGATTTTCTGCCGGCCAACGTCGCCTTCTTGTTGCAGACGAGCGATGACAGGGAAGACCGCCCCGACCAACTGCATGATGATCGACGCACTAATGTATGGCATAATGCCCAGTGCAAAAAGTGCACCATTCAAAAGCGCGCCCCCGCTGAACATGTTAAACATGCCAACGAGACCACCTCCCGCATTCGCTTGATCCGCGAAGAATGCCTGAATTGGAGCGATGTTCATTCCAGGAAGTGGAATGTTCGCGCCAACACGGGCAATGAACAACAACGCCAACGTGAAGAAGATCTTCTGGCGTAGTTCAGGAATCTTCAGCGAATTTGTAAAAGCAGAAAGCATCAGTAGTTATCCTTTACTCGACTCCCAAAAAAGGGAAACGAATTACGCTTCTTCCTTCTCTTCAGCAGGAGCTTCAGAGGCTTCGATCTGACCGCCTGCAGCTTCGATCTTGCTCTTGGCAGTCTCGGAAACCTTGCAAACTTTAACAGTGAATGCCTTAGAAACTTCGCCGTCACCCAGGAGCTTGATGTCCTGCTTGTTGTCACGGACGAGTCCAGCTTTGATCAGAGACTCACGATCAACGACATTGCCTTCCAGCTTTTCGAGCTGTCCGACATTGACCAGTTGATAAGAGACCTTGAAGTTCTTGTTATTGAAACCGCGACGAGGAAGCTTACGGTAAAGGGGCATTTGACCACCTTCAAAACCGACACGGATACCACCGCCAGAGCGAGCCTTTTGACCCTTATGCCCCTTACCGGATGTTTTACCGTGACCGCTACCTTCACCACGTCCAAGACGCTTAGTCGGGTGCGTTGCACCCTTAATGGTTGGAATATTTTCGAGATTCATGTTGCTGATTCCTTAGACTTCCGCAGCGACTTCGCCGAAACGGACGTTTTGAATTTCCTCATGCGAACGAAGCTGTAGGAGCGCGGCCATAGTGGCGTTGACCATGGCCAGGTGGTTGTTCGAACCGAGGGACTTGGATAGAATATTTTTGACACCAACGGATTCGAGAACCGCACGGCAACCGCCGCCAGCGATTACACCCGTTCCGTCAGAAGCGGGGCGAAGCAAAACCTTACCGCCGTCGGCTTGGCCGAGCACGTGGTGTGGGATGGTATCGCCGCGAAGATTAATCGTAACGAGGTTCTTCTTAGCTTGCTCAGTGCCCTTACGGATACACTCAGGAACTTCCTTAGCTTTACCGTAACCGACACCAACTTCACCTTTTTGATTACCCACAACAACAAGAGCTGCGAAGCTGAAACGGCGACCGCCCTTTACAACCTTTGCGCAACGGTTGATATGCACAACCTTCTCGATGTATTCAGGAGTTTCTTCCGGCTCGTCTTTTTGGGAAAATGATCTTTTTTGTCTGCTCATATGGGAAGTCCTTAGAATTTGAGGCCGCCTTCGCGAGCCGCTTCAGCGAATGTTTTGACACAACCGTGGTAGCGACGACCGGAACGGTCGAATACAACAGTTTCAACACCGGCTGCTTTCGCCTTCTCAGCGATCACTTTACCCAGTGCAAGTGCACCATCGTTGTTTGCTTTCACGTCAGCGTCTTTGCCACCAACTGATGAAGCGTAGGCCACAGTGTGACCAGCTACGTCGTCGATGCATTGCGCATAGATGTGCTTGTTGGAGAAATGCACAGCGAGGCGCGGGCGCTCTGCAGTGCCTTTGACCTTCTTGCGGATGCGATAGCGACGCTTCTGCGCGAGAGAATTTTTCTTTTGGAGTTTCATGTATTACCCTCTGCTGAAAATTAAGCGGACTTCTTACCCTCCTTACGGCGGACGTATTGACCGACGATATGGACACCCTTGCCCTTGTAAGGCTCTGCAGGGAAGTAAGAATAGATTGTCGCGGCGATTTCACCGACGATTTGCTTATCGGCACCGGAGACGGAGATTTTAGTGTTCTCGGTCACAGTGACAGTGATTCCTTCAGGAATCTTCACTTTGACCGGGTGAGAGTAACCAAGTGCGAGGTCGAGCAAGTCGCCTTCAAGCGCTGCGCGGAAACCAACACCTTTGATTTCAAGTTTCTTTTCGTAACCATCAACGACACCCATCACCATATTATTGATAATGGAACGTGCGGTGCCAAACATGGCGCGAGCGTGGCGACTGCTGTCTGCAGGAGTCACGCGGATTTCGCCATCAGCCAGCTCGAGATTAATCGAACCGTCGAAAGTTTTTTCAAGTTTCCCCTTTGGACCTTCAGCGCGAACTGTCTGACCATCGATCGTGACGTTCGCCTTTTCAAGGACGGGGATAGGAAGTTTACCAATTCTGCTCATCGTGTGCTGCCTTTTAATTACCAGACTTTGCAGACGAACTCGCCGCCAACGCCCGCTGCGCGAGCATCGCGGGCGCGCATTACGCCTTTAGAAGTTGTGAGGATTGCGACACCCATGCCCTCAAGGACGCGTGGGATTTCTGTGCAACCGTAGTAGAGACGACGACCTGGCGTGCTTTGACGCTGGATATCGGTGATCGCCGGTGTTTTACCTGCGAATTTCAACTTGAGTGTGAGCGTCTTAAAGCCCTTCTCATTTTGACCTTCGCTAAAGTCGTGAATATAGCCCTCTGCCTTTAAAATCGAAGCGATTGCAGCGCGCATTTTAGAGTGCTGCGTGGTGCAGGACTCCTTGTGTGCTCGGCTCGCGTTACGAATAGTGGTGAGGAAATCTCCAATTGTGTCGTGAACTGCCATAGTATTTTACTAGTGGGTTTTCAGTGAGTTTGGTTAAGCAAGAGCGCTTACCAAGAGGATTTGGTCACACCAGGAATCTTACCTTGTGTGGCAAGCTCACGGAATGTGATACGGGAAAGACCGAATTTGCGAATGAACGCACGGGGACGACCAGTGACGGAGCAACGATTGCGCGCACGGATCGGAGAGCTGTTCTTAGGCAGCTTAGTCAACTTGGCTTGCGCCTTGTAGAACTCCTCGTCGGAAGTTTCAGGGTTGGCGATGATCGCTTTGAGCTCTTTACGCTTTGCGGCGTATTTAGCGATCATGCGTTCGCGCTTCAAGTTGCGTTGGATTGCTGATTTTTTAGCCATGAGTAAATCTTTCTTAAGTCAGTAGGTGTCGCTTAGGCACTGGCTGCAGCGGCGGCGCCTTCTTCGGCAGCCACTTCGGAGCTAGTCTTACGGAAAGGCATGCCGAAGAGCTTAAGCAATTCGCGGCCTTCTTCATCAGTCAAAGCGCTTGTGTTGATGCAGACATCCATACCAATGGTGGCGTTGGTGCCTTCAGCACTGACTTCGGGGAAAATCGTGTGGTCATTCAGACCCAGAGTGTAGTTACCTTGACCGTCGAGACGTGTAGGAACCCCACGAAAGTCACGAATGCATGGCAGCGAGATGTTGATCAAACGCATCAAGAAATCATACATGGCCGCGCCACGTAGCGTAACCTTACAGCCGATTGGCTGACCTTCGCGAAGCTTGAAGTTCGAAATACTGAGCTTCGCGATTGTAGTAACAGGGCGCTGACCGGAGACCTTCGCGATCTCGTCGTTCACGTATTGCACGTGGTTTTTATCAGCAGTTGCGGAGAAGCCAGAGTTCAAAACGATCTTCTTGATCGCGGGAACTTGGTGCGGGTTTTTATACCCGAACTTTTCCATAAGTGCGGGCACAACCTTCTCGGCGTAGTGTTTTTGTAATAATGACTGTGACATCTTTAGTATAAGGCGGATTTCCAACCCGACTTGTTAATGGTGAATGGATGCTTTTTCCGGAGAAAGAGCGCGAAAATGCCGTTAGTACACATACTGGCAAGTACAAATTCAGAAAAAACAGAATAAGTACAATGAATACACTCAACTATCAGACTGCAGCTACGTTTCTGGCAACCGCTTGAGAGGGCGCCCTTGACACTGGGGCCACTGACTGCCAAATCAGACATTTTTTTCAACCAATCATACCCATGGCATCACCAACAGACGTCCGTAAAGGCAAAGTTCTCAACTATCAAGGCAACCCGCACCTCGTACTTGATGTGCAACACCGCACCCAAGGTCGACAAGCTGGCTTCATGCAAGTCACTATGCGCAACCTAAATACTGGTGCTAGCACCAATACGAAGATCCGTACCACGGACAGCGTCGAAATCATGCACACCGACATGATCAAACTCGAATTTAGCTACATCGACGCAGATGGCTACCACTTCATGGACCCGGAATCATTTGAAGACATCATTCTCGAAGAAAGCCTAGTCGAAGATGCAAAGGACTTTTTGGTGGAAACACAGGCTTACAGTGTGCTCCACGTAGACGATAAGCCCATCTCGATCGATCTTCCGGCATCGCTGGAGATGAAAGTCACCGAATCGGCCGAGGGCATCAAAGGCGACACAGCTAGTAATGTGCAAAAACCAGCTACACTGGAAACAGGCCTGACGATTCAAGTGCCGCTGTTTATCAAGGAAGGCGAAACGATTAAGGTAAACACCGCGGACCGATCCTACGGCGGACGTGCTTAGGCACCAGCACACAAACACACTCAAGATGACGGCGTCGAGAAATCGACGCCGTTTTTTTGGGGTAGAGAAGACGCTGAGAATATGAAGGCAGAGCGAAAAGCCAGCTTCGCGCCACTTCAAACTATGAAGATAGAGGCATAACCCACATTAATAACTACGCGAAATCAGCTCACTATAAACTAGCCTAATAAAAACTAGTCCCTATACATACATCAAAGCCTCAATAATGTGACGCGATCTCCAGCACAGCAGAAATACAAATCACTAGACTTCTCATCTAAATGAAATTCACGACACTGATACGGATTACTCTAGGCGCAGTCGTCTCACAATGCCTGACAGGGCAAGTAATCGAGAGTGAGGAGCCTAGTGAGCTGACGCAGCTAGAACCCTATTTAGTCACTGGCAGCCATTTACCCGTATCCAACGAGCGACTCCCTCCAGCCCTGACAGTGATCGACTCTGCTGCACTAGAACTCTGGGACCATCAAACTGCGATCGAAGCCATACGTGAACAAGCATTCTCCTTTGGAGCCAGTAATACAGAAAACGACAGTAACGGCGGCACCGGCTCAGCTGGCGCGAATCTTCGCGGATTAGGTAATTTATCGACTCTCACACTGATAAACGGCCGCCGCTCTGGCGGTAACAGTGCATATGGATTTCAGCATGGCGGCTTTGCCGATCTTAACCTCATTCCAACAGCGGCCATTCAAGCAGTGCAAGTCGTACCAGGCGACAGCTCCGTAACTTACGGATCCGATGCGGTGGCGGGCACTCTAAATATCCTACTACACGACAGCTACACGGGAAACCGGATAGACTCTAGCTACAGTAACACAACCGACGGCGACGCATCTGAAAAAACGCTCTCCTTTTTATCAGGCCAAGCGCTCAACGACTCCACACACTTAGTTCTATCGGGCAGCTGGTATCAGCGCAACGCCATCAACACACGCGATCGTAATATTTCAGAAGACACAGACCGTCGCTCACAAGGCGGCCAAAACCAAGGCAGTCCCACATACCCTGGTCGAATTAAAGTTGATGGCAGCGAATACACACTCAAAGACGGCGTCGTGAGCCCCCAAAGTCTCTCGGATTACCGCCTTTGGGATGCCTCGGAAGATCTTTATAATTTTAATGACCAAGCCATCGCAGTACCTGAGGTGGAACGCAGCAGTCTAATGGCTCACCTCAGCCACGAGATTCGCCCCCAACTACAAATTTGGACTGAGTTCTTATACACAGGGAGTAACTTCGAGAATGGTCTCGCCCCCGCACCCTGGTTTGGCGGTTCCTTCCCTTTTGCCGGTTTTAACTTCCCAGTGCATTCTGCAGTGTTAGACGCAGCACGTACGAGCCCTCACCTACCAAGCGGCATCGCCCCCTCCGAACTAGAACAAGTGAACTACCGCAGTTTTGAACTAGGCAGGCTCGAGATCGAACAACAGAAAACCGCCTTACGCGGACTGATCGGCTTGCGTGGGCAAGCTGCAGACTGGAACTGGGAAACAGCCGTCAGCTATATAGAAACAAAGCTCGCAGCTAACTATTCGGGTATCACTGATGAAACTGCTCTCGTCGACCTAATAAACTCCGGCGCATTTAACCCTTTCGCAAGTGCCGGCGCCGTAGGGACTGGCTACGATAATACGACCGCCTTACAAAGTGCGGCCCGTACACCAAGCAACCATTACGACGAAACATTCTGGAGCTACGATCTCAAAGCCGATGCCCCCCTATTCGAACTGCCCGCGGGCGAGCTTGAACTCGCAACCGGACTCGAATTCCGCAAAGAAACTATCGATGTCGCCATCGATCCGCTTTTTGAATCGAGCATGAACCTTGGTGGCGCAAGCGAAAACTCATACGGCGCGGAGCGCGAGGTGAGCGCTCTCTTTGTCGAGACCTGGCTGCCCATCTTTAGCCAGGCACATCAGGAATTGGCCATCAGTCTATCCAGTCGCTATGAGCACTATCGCGACCGCCCCACAGCAGGCAACAGCGATGTTTCCAACGAATATGACGCACTCGTCTATAAGGCTGGGCTCTTTTATCGCCCACATCCCGCCCTCCAAATACGCGCCAGTCTTGGCAGCTCCTTCCGAGCCCCCACACTCACCGAAAGCTATGGAGCTGGCATTTCCACATACCCGATCTACAATGACCCACTCGGCTTCACGCCTCCTAGCTCTCGTATCGATACGGCCGTGAGTGGCAACCCTGACTTGGACCCCGAGCGATCCATCAATCTGAATGTCGGACTTCTATTCGAGCCAGATACTACACGCGGATGGCAAATCGCTGTCGATTATTATCGAATAGAAACCGAAGATGTCATCGTCAACGGCGCTCAATACTTCATCGATCAGGCCGCCTTGGGCAACGATATCGGAAATGCTGTCGTCTTGAGAGACCCCAGCACCCAAGCACTCACTGGCGTATTTGCCAACTGGTTCAACGCATCTGAATCCATAACTGATGGCATCGAATACAAAGTGCGCTACAAAGCACCAACTAATAATGGATTCTGGCAAGCAACACTCGGACTCAATCAGGTGCTTAGCTACAAACTAAAAGCATCGGACGGCGCTGCCTACCAATCTTATCTCGGAACGCTAGTCGACCCACGCGCCACGGGAAGCAATCTCGTTGGTCGTGGCTCCATCCCCGAATATAAGGGTTACCTCGAACTGCTCTGGCAGCACAAGCAACTCACCCTCGGCGGCACACTCAACTACATCGACTCGCTCGATGATAATTCAGCCTTCACAATCGATCAGGAGCCACGCACGGTGAAAGCTTGGTCCACAGTTGATATTGTCGCGAGTTATCGCTGGCCTGAAAACTCAATGACATGGCTCAACAATACAACTCTCACAGTTGGCGTGGATAATGTCAGCGACGAGGCACCACCTTTTGCTGCAGGCGCTTTTGCGGATGGTTACGATAGCTCACTCTACACCCTAGAAGGCAGACGTTACCACATAAGTGTCAGTCGCGAATTCTAAATAGAGCGACTGTCTCCTTCTTAAAAAAGAAGGCATCAAGAGACTGGTTCATAAAATAGCCCGTGAATGTCACCACATCCACAAGTGCCCCGGGCAAACACCGGGACAATAAGTCTGGCACGAAATACCTACTATGAATGAACCAGTCTCTCGACTCCAGACATAGCACACGATTCTGAAGAAGACTTCAACCGTCCAATGACTCATATATGTATGTTGCAGTGAAGCTAATCGCTAAAAAGATGAAAAAAGCCGGCAATTACTTAAAATTGGTATCAAAACACCAATTACAGTAAAGCGGCTTTTGAGCACTCATAATGACTGCTCACGCACTCCAGTCCAAACCACTCTTGTGCTTTAAAATCCCTTTATCTAAAGCGAAATGCAGCAGGCTAGATTCATTCTTCAAGTTTAACTTTTTCATCGCATTATGACGATGCCGCTTGATCGTAAAGTCACTTAAGCCTAGCTCTTTCGCAATTTCATCATGCGACCTCCGCTGCGCGATATAGCGTAGCACTTGTAATTCGCGCTTTGACAATACCTTGAAATAAGCATCGGGATCATTACGCACGCGCTCCAAAACCTGCAATACGCTCGCAGAATAATAAACGTGACCATCGAAAATCTCTCCCAAGGCCTCGTTCATAATATCATGCGACATATCCTTCTTGCTCACAAAGCCAAGAATCCCACTTCGCGAAACCTCTCTTACTGTGAAGTCATCGCATTCACTGGAAATCGCCAAAATGCGATGCCCTCGACCGCGCTCCAGTATACGCTTCGCCAGCTGAATGCCATCCAACTTAGGCAACAATAAATCCAAAATGATAAATTGAAAGGACTGCTGTTCAAAGAGCTGCCATCCAACTTCTCCGTCCACGGCCTGCACAATCTCATCAAAATCAAACTCATTGCGCAATAAGCTCGTGAGATACTCGCGCACGAATTTCTCATCTTCAATAATCAGGGCTTTCATTGAGTGGGATTAAATGCAGGCATGCAAACGCTGCAAGAATTATACCCCAGTAATTTCCAGGAACTAAACTCTAAGGCACCAGGCATGTTCTCAAAGCGCTTGCAGCCCAAGATACCAGCCTTATGCTGACGCATCGATCTGTATGCATGCACCTAAAATTCAATCGATCGCCCAAGCGACCGACTATAGACTTCCACATATAGTAGGCAGGGCAGCAATCTCCACACTAAACCGCTATTCACTTGAATCGTTTTCGTCACAGCCACTCTAAGAGCGCCCCGTACTTATTCCTCGCTGCCTTCTTGATACTGACGCAAGCACTGTTTGCGCAGAGCATCGATGAACTTGCATGGCATCACATACATACTGCCTACACCACCGAAGACCATCAGGCGGGCGAAACTTCCACCTCGATCATTGAAGATGCACAAGGCCACATCTTTGTCGGAAACGAGCGTGGCCTACTTAAATTTGATGGTGTCCAATGGTCCCTAATGCCGGAAACGGGGCACTCCAGCTATGTGATGTCCATCGCAGCAGATAGTGCACAAAACATCTGGGTGGCAGGAATGAAGTCAGTCGGCTACTACTCCGCAACTCCAAGTGGCCAATACATTTACAATGACATGACAAGTTCAGTCACGACCGCATTTGAAGGCAAAGATCTCGGCACATTCTGGAAGCTATACTCACATGAAAAAGCAATCTTTCTCATTACTTCGGAACATGTGCTACGATGGACTGAGGGAAAATGGCGCTCCTGGAAGTTTGAAGATGAACGTAGAATCCTGCCGAGCTGGACCGATGACGGCCTCTACATACACGCGCGCGGCACAGGAGTCTTTCACTTTAATGGCAACGAATTTGAACAAATTGCTCAAGCAAACCCCGAAGTCGCCTCAGGCATCATTGGCATACTGGGCAACACCTCCAAGGGCGTCTTATGCGCAACAGTCAATAACGGCATCTTTTACTTAAAAGACGGCAGTTACCGACGCGCATTTCCACTGATACCCGACTCTCAAACCCTTCACGCCTTTATCTGTCCTAATAATAATATTATATTAAGCACCAGCCATGATGGTGTCTTCATCATCAGCATAACTGGAGAAACCCTACGACATATCCCGTATCAGAAGCCCATTTTCTACACGATGTCGGATAGCTATGGGACGATATGGAGTGCGGGGATCGGCACAATATTAATGATACCAAGGTTACCGCTCACTTACTATGCGGATACAGCCTATCGGATGCAAAAGTATGCCGGCGACCTCTACTATTCCAATGGTAGCAGCCTGCAACGCATTTCGCATACTATCAAAGGCCAACAAGAGCAGCAAATGCTAGATACCGGCACCCACATCTGGTGCATACAGACAGTCGACGATCAACTCCTTTACGGCGACATCAATTCACTCAACTTTATACACAACAAGAACAACACGCCCAGGAAGGTCCATACTCCAAGAGAAATCTCCTCGATCTATCACAGCCGGCAAGACCCGAATATAATATACGTCACAGACCTCCCCAGAATCAGTCGCTGGCAAAAGAAAAGCGATCGATGGCAGTATTTAGACTCACTGCAGGACTTTCAGTCAGGAGCCATCTCCGTCGCTGAGATCGCACATTCCAAATTACTAATTTCAGGTGAGAACTCTCCCTTGCTCATGGCGGATTGGGAACAAGCTAACTCGATCCAAGCACTGGGCCAAGAATCGGGCCTGCCAGCAAAATTTACCTGGGCCTACATTCTTCAGCGTGACGAGTTGACAATAGTCATTAGCAATAAAGGGCTATATAAATACAATACCCTTTCAGGAAAATTCGTCTACGACCCTGTGCTGGGGGAGGATCTGGGCAACGATGCCTATGCTCTCAGTCACGCGCCTACCGCCTCACAACTTGGCTGGGTATTATACCTCCCTAGCAGGAATCAACAGATCAATCCAGTGGGCAAATTAATATGGGAGCAAGGTCGATTCACTTGGACCCCATATCACTTACCTTCGTCCGCTTTAGCAGGTCGAGTGCATACTCTGCTCAATGAAATAAACGAAAGCTCGGATGAAATCCTCTGGCTGGGCGGTAGCAAAAACATCCTGCGTTATAACATCTCTCAAATGCCTACATATACGGCTCCAGAAACCAAACTCACTCAGATTGGTGAGCAAGAGACTGCTCAGCTCTACTACAACGGCGCAGGCAGCCCACCGCAACAAATCAGCTTAGACTTCCCACAGAGATCGCTCTACATCGATTACGCTTCTTCCCCCACTCCGATCAAAGCCACCAGATATCAAACACGCCTCGCCGGGTACAACGAATCTTGGTCCGATCCTCACGCTTCCACATCACGCGTATTCACCAACTTACCCAGCGGCTCTTATACATTTGAAGTTCGAGCCATTGACGAGTTTGGCCGCATCGGAACAGGAGCGAGTCTCCAAATCACCATTCTAGCTCCTTGGTATAATACGCCCTACGCCTACGCCACTTATGTCATCATCGGCTTATTCCTGCTGACAGGACTCAATTATTTAAAAAATCAAAGTCTTCGGCTAAGAAATGAACGCCTCTCTGCACTGGTCCAGCAGCGCACACAAGAACTGGAGGCACAAAAACAAGAATTACAGAAGGCCAACAAGGCGAAACAAAACTTCCTCGCGAGCATTAGCCACGAAATCCGTAACCCACTCAATGGTATCATCGGGATCTCGCAATTGCTCAAGCAAAGAGAAGATGAACAGGGCACAGCCTCCGAAGAGACCACCCACTTGTATAGTTGCAGCCAGCACTTGAATCAGCTTCTCAGTCAAACACTCGACTACTCGAGCCTCGAAGCTGGAAAATTGAGAACTCGAGTCGAATCCTTCGCCCCCGCCGAATTGCTGCAAGAGGTCCTTCAAATTCAAACATCTATGGCGCACGAAAAGGGCATTGAACTCGAGGTAGAAAAACCCGACATCAAGCACAACTGGAAGGGGGACCCGGTCTTGCTGCGCCAAATCCTGATTAACCTGGTTTCTAATGCTATCAAATATTCAAACAAGGGCGTCGTCAGAGTCATCCTAAGCTACCAGGCAAGCGAAGAGACAGTAGACGCCTGCTTCGAGGTGATCGATTCGGGCCCTGGCGTCCCCCAAGGGCATGAACACATAATCTTTCAGGAATTCACACGCCTACCCGATAGCGAAATGAGCCACATCCCCGGAACTGGACTAGGGCTCACCATTTCAGCAGAAATGGCCCGTCTCATGGGCGGCAGTCTGACCTTGGACTCAAAATATCACGGCGGGGCGCGTTTCGTTTTAAATCTTCAATTTGAAATCGAATTATTCCGCCGCAAGACCAAGGCGAACCATACACAAGAAGGCTCGGAGATCCTCAAAGGAAAACGCGTGCTCATCGCCGACGATATGAACTTCAATCGCTACATCAGCACCGCGGTATTAGATAGCATGGGCGCCGAAATCGACGTCGCTGAAAATGGACGTATCGCGCTCAACAAACTACAAAGTTCACACTACGAAATAGTCATCCTCGATATCAGTATGCCAGAGTTAAGCGGCATCGAAGTCGTCGAAGCCTACTTGGAACAACACGAAGGACATTGCCCCAAGTTTATAGCACTGAGCGCCTACAATAGCCTGGATGCCGAAGAAAGATGCATCGCAGCAGGCTTCAACCACTTTATCGAAAAGCCACTTGAGCCCGAGAAACTTAAGAAACTACTAAAGCGCCACCATCGAAAAAGCCCTAATAGCACGGGAAGCGACTTACTCGCCTACCTCTCGAAAAACGGCCCGATGAGTCTCAAAGAACTGCAAGCTGAATACAATCAATCCCTAAGAGAAGAACTCGATAAACTCAAAATCGCATTCGCACTCGACCGTAGCCAGGAGCAAGACGAGGTCATCCATAAACTCCTAGGCTTGTGTCGAGTGCAACAATGTGAAGCGATCAGCACATTGGTCGAAAAGATCTCTGCATCGAGCAAAGGGGGCGCGCCGCGAGAAGAGATTGCAGTGCTAATCCGTGAACTGAGCAAAGAGCTGGATCGAGCCGCCACCGCAACGTGAACAGACGGACGACTCGACCGATACTCCCAAGGGCTACTAGAACTTACGCTTCGGCTCGCTCACGCGCATCGGCGTCGATCGCAGCCAACATCGCCTGCATCACCTCGCTGGCGTCGGCTTTGACCTGTGGCAAGTCTTCTGGCTCAATCACATCGGAGCGACCAAATACATAGAACTTAATCTTAGGCTCGGTGCCAGAACCGCGCACTGCGAAGCTATACCCATTGCTCAATTCCAAGAAATAGAAATCCTGCGGTGGGATGCGCTTGCCATCAGCATCAATGATTTCGTCCTGACCAAAGTCGGTAAAGCCGCTCACAGTCACGTCGCCAAAAGCCTTGGGTGGATTGCTACGGTAGGATTCGAGAATATTTTTAATCTTCTGCGAGCCAGCGGCACCCTCGTAATAAATATTGATGGTCTTTTCCTCGTAGTATCCGTGCTGTAAATACAGCGCATCCAAATACTCTGGAAAAGTCATCTCTTGCGCCTTCAAGTAAGCTGCCAGCTCACAGAACATGACCACCGCGGCATTGGCATCTTTATCGCGCAACTTATCCGTGGCCAGATAGCCGTAACTCTCTTCACCGCCGAAGACAAAGTAAGTGGAGTAATCGAGCATCAAATCTGCACGAGTCCAAACATCGCACGCATCGTAATCCACTGCTAGACCTTCTTTTTCCAGCAGCTTGGCCTTCATCTCAGCCTCGTAGCCAGCCAATTTTTCACCAAGCCATTTGAAGCCAGTCAAGGTATTGATTGTCTTCAGACCATGCCAAGTCGCAACGGCTTCCTGCATCGGGCTAGTCACGAAAGTCTTAATCAGCACGGCATTTTCGGAGCCGTCTTCGGGCAAAATTTCGGCGTCCTTTAAAGTCGAAATACGATACTCTGCCATCAATGTCCCGATTTGGTTCCCCGTGAGTAGCACCATTTCGCCTGAACGATCACGCACCGCCACTCCCATACGATCGGCATCAGGATCGGTGGCGATCACAACATCAGCACCCGTCTCATTGGCCTTAGCGATGGCCATTGTGAGTGCTTCCGCATTCTCCGGGTTGGGTGACTTAACTGTCGGGAAACGACCGTCGGGCTCCATTTGCTCCGGCACACCAATCACTTCCACGCCGAGCTTTTCCAGCGCAGGCAAGGAGCTGATGGCGCCGCAACCATGGATCGGAGTAAAGACGACTTTAGGCGCAACCTTCTGCATCACCTCGGTGTCGACCACCATCTCCTGCAACAAGTCTTGGTAGGGCTGATCTGCCTCAGCTCCCAACACGATGACAGGCGTGAGGTCCACATCGAGGAATTGTGTCAACTCTTCCAGTTTCACCTCGTTGACAAGGTTCACAATGCCCTCCGCGTGCGGAGAAACCACTTGCGCGCCATCTTCAAAGTAAGCCTTAAAACCGTTATCGTGGGGTGGATTGTGGCTGGCGGTAATGACCGCACCACAGGTCGCTTTAAACTGACGCACCGCAAAACTAAGCTGCGGCGTCGAACGTGGCCCTTCAAAAATCAAGGCTTGCCCCCCAAGCTTACACCATGTGGACGCGGCAAGCTCACAGAAGTGACGCGAGAAATGACGCACATCGTGCGCGATCACGAAACGTGGTAAATCATGACGACCACTTTCTTTAAGATACTTCTCCACATAGCGGAACATGCCAACGGTCGCACGGATCAAGTTAAAATCATTGAGCACATTGGTGCCCACCGCAGCGTGTTCGGGCGTGCCTTGCGCAGAAAGAGTGCCGGTTTCAGCGGCTGCCGGTACTTTGCCGATGGTGCGACCGCGAATGCCGCCTGTGCCAAAAGCCATGTTCTGATAAAAGCGATCGTTCAACTCATCCCACTCCTCTTTCTCCACCAACTCTGCGATACTCGCGCCCACCCACTCAGGCAGGAAATCGGCGCTCGCCCAAATCTTAAGATTGGCGACAGTACTTTCAAGTAAGGAGCCAGCGGCTCCTGCGGATTCAATTTTTTCGATTAGGCTCATGGTGATATTAAGTGCTTGGGTTGCTTAAGCGCCCAATCTCAGTCGGGCGTAGTGTTCAGATGCTGTTGGTGTGTCGCGGTGTCAGAAAGACCCATTGGTTATAGGCGATGTCGAAGCGGGCGCTGAAGCAACCCGACTACGGAAGATAATTTACAGTTTAGCAGTGGGTGGACAAGATTACTCAATGACCACGCCTTCTTTAAGCTCTGGCTTGGCCTCCAAAGCAGCCCATTGAGCGATAAAGTCGGCCTCGTCGGCAGCGAAGCGCGGGCTGATCTCAAAAGTGATTGTAGGCAGGCCAGTATCGTCGGTCTCGATCGTTTCGCCGGCTGCTTTGAGCCAGCGGGCAAACATGCGGAGTTGATCCTCCTTGCAGCTCTTGGGTGAATCCACGCCTTCGGCATTCTTGACGGGGCTAAAATCGTCCGCTCGTGCGGCCTCGATAATCACTGGGTTCTTGGCCAATGGCAGCGCGTCGAAGACAAACATTTCAAATTTCACACCATTAGGCGCTTCAGGCTTAATGGTCGCCCCTTCGGCATTCACGTATGGAATCTTCTTATCGGCACGGTGGAATGGAAGCTTGGCCCCCGTATCGGAACCACCTGCCCGCGCAATAAATTCGCGGTCGAAAATGTGAATGGCGACACTGCCTCCATTGAAGCGGATACCACCTTCGGGGGTAGTTTCCTCCTGCATCGCAGCGGGCATATCACTGTATTCCACCACCAGAGCTTGATCATTCTGCACGCAGAAATGGCCGACCTTTTCCAAAGCGTAAGCTTTCGGCACCATCTTACTGGAAAGTTCCGACTGCCCCAGCACGTGGAAGCCAATAAAGGCTGGATCAATGCACTGCACGATCGGGTTATCCACCTGAAAATAGCTAACAATGTCGATCCCCTGCGCCTGCATCGTATCGACCGCCCCGCTACGGACCAAGGCACGCAGCGAGCCACCGTGCCCATCAGGCGTCATGGCGATTTTTCCCTTTTCCGCCAAGAGGATCTTGCCCTCGTAATCGACCGCAGGTACCAAACCTTGCACAATAAAATGCACCGATTCACGGTCGAGACCGAAGAAATCACCGGCCTCAAAGGCAGCGACAGTGGCATCGTTATTAATCTCACTGGTCAAAATGAACCATGGGATCGTGACACCAAAACGCTCCCCCGAACGAGCGATCTTTTCGGCAAACACTTGAAAGAGCGTCTTGTCGGTGACTGGCGTGACCGGGTAGGTACCTTTAGGCCCGTCGTAGCCCAAGCGTGTGCCCTGCCCACCAGCCACAGTGAAAGCAGCCACACGGCCCGCCTGCAAAGCAGCCGATCCAGCGTCCCAAGCAGCGTCCCATTGGGCAGCATCCCCACCATTCACAGGCAGCGCTTCATAAGGAGCCGGCTCTAAGCCATCCAAATTCAGAGCGCTATCGTGCGCCCCCTTCACGTGCTCTTCCACGAGTGCATTCACCTCGCCGAGATCGATTGTCTCGGCTTGGGCAATCAAGCTCGCCTGTGCCGCTGCGTCTAAATCGTCGAAAAATTGAAAAACTTGGCCTTGGCCAGCTTGCTTAAAGGACTCAATCAGTGAAGTTGTAGAATTAGCCATGAGCTCTGGAGATAAAAGCTCCCCTAGAAATTGCAAACACGGAACGTATCTGGAGCAAAAAGATTCAACCGAACACTTGCCTGCGCAGGCCCTGAATCACCGCCAAATCGCCCCAATCCGAGCCACGCATCGGATTCACCTTCGGCGGATACTTGCGCCCGCGCTCCCGTTGC